>JAYNHP010000028.1:0-22853 GCA_038108155.1 Flavobacteriales bacterium
AGGGTCCTTGGTTCGAGCCCAAGAAGAAGCGCACTAAAAATGAGAGAGTTACGACTTAAATAGTTGTGGCTCTCTTTTTTTTAATCAACAATAATTTAAAGTTGACCCTATTTTTTGATTGTTTTGCTACTTTAAGCACCTATTAGATTTTTCTTACTTTCAAGGTTTATTATAATATTTTTCTCAAATTTAAGGAATGAAAAGAATTTGGTTTTTTTTAACTTTCCTATTAAATTATTTTCATGGGCTTTCTCAAGATATTTACATTGATTGCATTGACATTGAGCAAGCTGGTGACTGTTATTCAGCTATTGAGATTGATCCAATTAATAAACTGTTATTTAATTGTTCCCCCGAGGGATTTGGGAGTCAATTAGAAATTAAAAATAATTCTCCAAAAAGTATCTTCTTTTTCGAGGAAGAACATAATACTATTTGGCTAAAATTCAAGTGCCCATACGATGCATTAATGTCCTTTGATATTATTCCAATTGACACCACCTATGATTTTGACTTTTTACTTTTTAAAAATGAGGAAAATGATTTTTGTAAAAACTTAAATTATAATTCCATAAAACCAATTAGAACTAATATTTCTAGAAATAATTTAAAACATAAGAGCATTACAGGCTTAAATATAAATTCCAAAAAAGAATATATTTCGTCAGGAGTTCAGCCAATTTATAGTAAGGCATTAAAAGTGAATAAATCGGAAAATTATTTTTTGGTGATTGATAATGTATATGGTGGGAAAAGTGGATTTTCACTTCAATTCAATTATTATAAAGAAAAAAATATTGAGGGGAATATAATTGATAAGAATACAAACAAACCAGTTTATTCTCATATTAAAATTGAAAGCGCAAATAGTGGAAAGCAGATAGCCGAATCCCAAAGTGACTCTATAACCGGGAAATTCAACCTAAAATATATGGGTAAAATTAATGAAGATTATTATTTAATTACTGAAAGTGAAAATTATTTTTTTAGTGAAACCTTGATAAAATCAATTTCTAAAAATGATACCATTTCTTCTATTCTTGAAATAAAAGTGCCAAAATTAGAAAAGAATGAAAATATTAAACTACATAACTTAAATTTTCATGGAGATTCTTATGAATATCTACCAACAGCTATCCCATCTTTAAATAGACTTTTATCATTAATGCAAAATAATAGTACATTAAAAATATTAATTGAGGGGCATACTAATGGTTGTCCAGGCGGAATTGAATACAGTCAGATTCTCTCTGAAAAAAGAGCTAAAACAATAAAAGACTTTTTAATTAATAATGGAGTAAATAAGCAAAGATTAGTTTCAAAGGGTTATAACTGCTCTAAAATGCTTTATCCTGAAATGGAAACTAACACTGAATGGGAAAAAATGATGAATAGGAGAGTTGAAATATTGGTTTTAGATTTTTAACAATCATGGTATAAAACAATATTCAAAATCAACTATAGTTTATTAGAGACTTTTCTTGCTGTATTCTTTCGAGTTTGTGAAGCATCTATGTGAGGAGCAGAATTTTTTGCTTTCCTTTTTTTAGTTTCCTTCTTAGTTTTTACAGAATAGTCTGTTTTGGAAGAGTTTTCATCTTTCTTTTTCTTCTTCTTTTTCTTCTTCTTTTTTTCAGAAAGTCTATTTTCAGATTTTTCAGTCTTTTTATAATCTAAAGTGCTAGACTTTTGATTTTGAGAAAAAACTGAAAAGCTTAAAAGGCA
This sequence comes from Flavobacteriales bacterium, assembly GCA_038108155.1. Lineage (GTDB taxonomy): Bacteria > Bacteroidota > Bacteroidia > Flavobacteriales_D > Parvicellaceae > MED-G20. The sequence goes on from JAYNHP010000028.1 coordinate 1,726, forward strand.
AATAAAAACAAGTAAAATATTTTTCATCATTTAGAATTTTACGTTAAAATACGTTTATTAAAATAATTCTACAACTCCTTGGTTTACTTATTTTTAGATACTCTACTCTTTATAAATTCTAAATGTTTTTTCTTGAGAATGCTCCTATTATTTATAGAGTGTTCTGTAAAAAAATGATGAGCTCTTAAAAATTTAATCTGTATTTCGTCCCAATGATTTTTATTTTTAACCATCCCATATTCTTTTAATTCTCTATAAAAATTTGACGAAATACTTAAAAAATCTTTCCTCCCTAGATAATCTAAATCTGCATCACATATTATTCTTTCTAAATGGTTATTTGGCTTTTGAGGAACTTTTGTAGAAATTATTAAATCACATATTTTAATTATTTGAGAAGGACTAAAGCCATATTTCGGTAGAATTTCACGTGCATAATCTGCACCAATTGTTTCATTATCTAAGTATTTATCTATGTAACCAAAGTCATGAAATAAAACAGCAGCTCTTAGTAAAATAAAGTCTTCTGGACTAACTTTTTCATTAAATGCAATTTTTTCTACTGCATTTAAAACATCTTCTGTATGGTGTGGGCCATGATAAAATAGATTTTTTGCCAATTTTTTTGTTAGAAAATTAAACGCATATTCTTCTAATCCATAGTAGTCAATTTTAGATTTTGCAGAGAAGTCCTTATAATTTCTAAACCAACCACTAGAACTAAAAGAATTTAAAGAAGAAAAAGCAGGGTCAATTCCATTCACATAGAACATATATATATTTCCAGTATTTTTAGTTGATATTTTACCTCGGGAAGAACAACTGAAAAAAGTCTTAACTACTTTATAGGTAGATTCAGAAATATTTACTTTCCAAGGCTCTGAATTACTTTCAATTCTTTTAGCAATATTAACTGTATTACCAAAAATATCGTAGGCTATTCTCTTGGTCCCAAGAACTCCCGCAATAACATCTCCATTGTGAATTCCAATTCTTACTTCCCAATATTCCTCCTTTTTAGATATCGCTGTTTCTTTCAACTTATTCATTAATGATTGTATCTCTAGGGCTGCAGAAACACAGTTTATAGAACTCAGTTCCGGATGATCTCCAAAACCTCCAACCGCTAAGTATGCGTCTCCAATAGTCTTAATTTTTTCTAAATTGTATTTTTCACTAATTGAATCAAATTCAGAGAATAAATTGTTTAATTTGTTCACTAAGTAAGTAGGCTTGTTGCGCTCAGCAATTTTAGTAAACCCAACTATATCTACAAAAATCACAGAAACATTTTTATAGGATTTAATATCTGCATTGCCTTTAGACTTTAATTCCTCTACAATATTTTGAGGAAGGACATTGGATAATAGTTCATCAGATTTATCTCGTTCAAGCTTCACAAGTCTATTTTGCTCGGCAATCTGATCTTTTTGTTTAGATATTATCTTTGTTCTTTTTTCTACCAAAAAAGCTAATTTTCTTTTCGTAGACTTTATTTGTTTTACTCTAATTATATATCCTATTATTAGAATTAATAAACAAAAAATGATAAATGGGAAATAGTATTCTAGAGTATTTAAATAACTGAAAATATGAAAAAATGAGAATTTGTTGAAAATAGATGCTGTGTAAAGCATTTTAAATTAATCAATTTCTACCGCAAATATTACTATATCATCAACCTGTTCGTGTTCTTCCCCCATCCATTCTGCCAATCTATCTTCTAATAACTTTTTTTGGGTTTCCATGGAGTCATTAACTGTCTCTACTAGAAGTTCTTTAAACTTTTTGTACATGAATTTCTTTCCTCTTGGCCCTCCAAACTGATCTGGATAACCGTCAGAAAAAGTATATATTTTATCACCTTTTTTTAAATCTAACTCAAAGTTTTCATAATTGTGTTCTCCAAAAGTAAACGAACCTATAGCAAATCTGTTGGTCTTATAAACCTCTAATTCTCCATCTCTTACTAAATATACTGGGTTGTTGGCCCCAGCAAATCTTAATTTCATTTCTTCAAAATTAATAGAGCAAAGCGTAATATCCATTCCGTCTCTTATAGAATCGTCGTTACTTTTGTTTAATGAATCGTTTGCATATTTATTTAAATCATCTAAAATAAGACCTGGTTTAGTTAGTTTATGTTCATTAAAAGCACTACTTAATCCATTTGATCCAACCAGACTCATAAATGCCCCAGGAACACCATGACCAGTACAATCCACTGCTGCAAACATATATTCATTTTTTTGCTTTCCAACCCAGTAAAAATCACCAGAAACTATATCCTTTGGCTTAAATAATACAAAAGAAGATGGAAAATATTTTTTAACCAACTTTTCAGGTGGAAGGATAGAGTCCTGTAGTCTTTTTGCATATCGTATACTGTCGGTAACATCTGTATAGAGTTCTTCAAGTTTAGATTTTTGAGAATCTATTTCATCTTTTTGCTTTACTACTTCTTCTGTCCTTTCTTTTACTTTTTGCTCCAAAATTCTTTCCGTTTCTGCAAGCTCGTCCTTCATCTTTAGTAATGCATGTCCTAAAACATCTTCATCACTTAGTGGTTGGTATTCATAGTCAAAATTACTTTGTCCAATTTCGTGCGCAAATTGAGTAGTTTTTGTTAAACCACTTACCAAACTATTCATAGCTTCAGACATCTCTCCTATTTCATCATTGCTTGGCTCTAACTGACTTTTAGGGAAAATTCCTTTCCCTAACCCTAAAAGTATGGTCTTAAGTCTTTGTACCGGCTGTGTGATACTTAAAGTGGTAAATATCGCAATAGCTATTGTGCCTATAACAATTATAATGGATATAAATATGATACTATTAATTAGACTAGAGAACCTATTATTGGTTTTTATCTGCTGAGCATCTGCAATATCCTTTCTTATTTTACTTAACTTATTAATGGTCTCTAATAAGATTTCGTAGCTAGTACTTATCTCTTCAAACATAAAGTCAGCGTTGAACTTCAATAATTCATCTTGGTAACTGTCCACATCAACAAAAACATTTCTGACTTCCAAATTGTAATTTTCAATTAAGGAGGTAACATCCGTAGAGATATTTTTAAACTCGTTCAACCCGTTGTCAATAGAATCTTCAGATGAAATCCATTTTGCAGAAAGTTTTTCTAGAGTATCTAAATCAAATTTTAAGGTTTTATCAAGTAAAATTTCTGCTTCAATTTTCCATTGTTCGTCAGGTCTAGATTCTTCAATTACCCATTGCTGCATGTGAGTGTGGGTTAGGGCTAAATCTTCTTTTAACTGGTTGATTAAAAACAAGGAAGGTTGATCAACTTTTAAAAACTTGTCGTTGGATTTAATAGCTACATTAACTACAGAAAAAGTATACAGGAATACAACGAGTAATAAAATTACAACAACACTAAATCCTCCACCTATTTTTTTTCCTACGGTAAATCTCAAAATATAATAATTGATTTATTCTCCTGATTTTGACTCTAACTCTTTAAGAAGATTCATGTATTCAACATGTTTCTCCATGTCATTCAAGCTGTAGTAAACTGCTGCAATCCCTTGAACAATAGAAACTTCTTGAGGTTTCATCTGATATACTTTCTTAAGAAAAGGAAGTGATTTAGAAAAATATTCAACTGCTTGTTCCTGCATTAATATTACCATTTCTAAATCTGCATCAATATCTAATTCTTCCATTATAATTTCAACTCCAAGGTTATGGTACAAAATGCCAAGATTATAATTAGAAGAGTATTGTTCCGGGTCAATTGCTAAGGACTTATTAAAGTAATTTATGCAAGAATCTAATAGACTTTTACTATTGACTTTATCCTTTTCGTACCTCATTTTATAAAGCATTCCCATACCAAAATAAAAATCTACTTCTTTACCACTGAAATCATAATCTGGATGAGCTATTCTTTTGAGTTTCTCAAAAGAATTATAATAATTGATAGCATTATCTTGATTATTTACATCAAATTTTTGAAGAATTTTGACCGCGTCGTTGTAATAAAAGGTTGAAAAGTAATCTAGCAATTTATTATTTAAATCAAAGTACTTTTTTTCTACGTCCAAATTTAAAGACTTTATAAAACAGTCGGTGGCATTAGCCATTGATGCGGCCCCAGGTTCTTTGTTATCTATAAATTCGTAAATATCTTTGTATATGAAACCACAAACATGCCAAAAATAAGGGTCTTGGTTTTGATCTGGACATTGAGACAAAACTGTGTCAATATAACCTCTAGCACTTTCATATTCTTTTGACTTATATTTTTGAAGTAAAAGCATTTTCTCAGGGCAGTAAGTAGATTGAGAGAACATAATGGAAATAAGCCCAAATATAAAAACAGCGGATAATATGTTTTTAAGGAAACTCATATTGTTGAATAAGCTAATTTAGTTAAAGTTTGTCCTATTTTAAAATTGTTTTTTTCAGCTTCAGATTTATTTAATTGAAACTTAAGTCTACTTTGTACATAAACAAAATTAATCATAGAACTGCTGGAATTAGATATGTCTTTAAGCTCTGTAACTAACAAGGTTTTTTCGTCCAAGACTTTTTTAACCTTTGAAATCGTATTCGTTTCTTCTTTAGCGATGAAGAGCATATGGCAATCAGAAATATCAGATGTGGACTCATAAAAGTCAAATACTATTTTCTGGCTACCCGTCATCTTTCCCTTGAAATTAGTATTAAGCTGATCAAATAAGTCTTTATTTCCGTAGATCCCAATTGTAAAATCACCAGTACTGTAAGCACTAGGCCAATAAACATTTTTTGCGAATGAATAAAGGTATATCCCCTGGAGTTTCATTCTTGACTCTTTATTAACATCTGGCTGGGAAACAATGCTTGAGGTGGATAAAAGGATAATAAATCCTAATAAAAATGATATTTTTATTCTGCTGGACACTTTATAAATATAATGTAAAAATAGCAAAGAATTCTAGACTCATGAAAAACTTTATTGTTATTTCATTTTTTTCTCATGTATTTGTTCCTGCTCCTAAGGGCTTTTTTCTTTAAGCTTTCCTTGTCGTATTTATTACTGTAGGCCATTTTCCTGTGTTTGGTAGTAAAGCTATCCTCCTCAATTCCAGTAGGTTTATAATATAAATTGCCTTTAAACTTAAAAGGATCGTGGTCTAAGCCAATTATACCATTGTTTTTTTTAATATTAACAAATGAGTCCTTTTGTCTTTTAGAAAACATAGACTTTGTAGCATAAATCAAACCAATTTTATTTCGCTTTTTTATGTTATTGCCTTTTCTTTTTTCTGTAAAAGGATCTCTATATTGAGAGATAATATCTTGTTTTTGAAAAAAAAATAGAGAAAAGGAAAGGAATATGAAAAATACTCTACGAATCATAAACCTTATTAGAGTTGTGGCTCCTGGGGCATTTCTTTAGACAAATCCCTATCAAAAAGATAGAGTCCTGCTTTGTCATTGCCAATCATGTTAAGTCTATCAATGATGGTTCTTGCCAAGGCTTCTTCTTCTAATTGCTCTGCAACATACCACTGCATGAAATTATGGGTTGTAAAATCTTTTTCGTCTAGACAAAGTCCAACTATATTATTTATGCTTTCAGTAACGTTTAACTCGTGTTCTAGCAAAGATTCAAAAACATGAGTCAAAGATTTAAAAGTTTTTGGCGGCTGAATTAATGCTGGAATCAAAGCCTTGCCCCCTCGTTCATTAATGAATTTTACCAATTTCAACATGTGTTGTCTCTCCTCATCACTGTGTTGATATAAAAAAGTAGATGAACCACTCAGCCCCATCGTTTCTGTCCAAGACGCCATAGATAAGTAAAATTGAGATGAAGATGCTTCTAACTCGATTTGCTTATTTAATGCTTTTTCAATGACTGCTTTTAACATAATTATTTTTTATGCAAATATAACTCTTTTCAAATTCTTATGAAATCTATATTCAATTTGCCCCCTATCTATTTTTGTGTACAGTATATATATTCAATTATAATTCTAATTATGAAATTAATTTATAATTTAGTCATATATGGTATTTTTTACACAGATAATTAAACATACATTCATTCTATTTTTAATGGCTAATTTATTAGTGATTAATGTTTTTTCTCAGACAAATATTAACGGTAAAATAATAGATGAGGAAACTAATGAAGAACTTATTGGTGCTTCTGTCAAAATAGTAAATTCTAGCTATGGATGTGTAACAGATTTCAATGGTGATTTTGAAATTAAAACAAATATTCCTTTGCCTTTTAGTATCGAAGTTTCCTACATCGGATACGATTCTAAAGTCATTGATTTGATAGACAATCAAAGATTAAAAATTGGTTTGAAAAGCAAAGATTTACAACTAAAGGCTGTTGAAGTAATCTCTGGGATAAGTAAAAAACTTAAAGAATCTCCTTTAAGTATTGAATCCATGGATATTAATGATATTAAGCAAACTTCTGCAACCAATTTTTACGAAGGACTAAGTCATATGAAGGGTGTTGATATGACCTCGGCAAGTTTAGGTTTTAGAGTAATAAATACTAGAGGGTTTAATAGTACATCCCCTGTTAGGTCACTACAGATAATTGATGGGGTTGATAACGCATCACCAGGATTAAATTTTGCTCTTGGAAACTTCCTTGGTGCCTCTGAACTAGACCTAATGAAAGTAGAAATTATTTCTGGGGCAAGTTCTGCTTTTTACGGCCCTAACGCATTTAATGGTGTTATAAGTATGGAAACTAAAAATCCATTTTTATTTCCTGGAATTTCTGCAAGTATTAAGCTAGGAGAACGTTTTTTAAACGAATACGCAGTAAGATATGCCAAGGTAATAAAAGATAAAAAAGGAAAAGACAGGTTTGCATATAAGTTTAATATTTATTACATGAATGCCGACGATTGGGTAGCAGATAACTCTGCAAGTGTTGCAGATTTAGAAACTAATGAAAGTAGTCCAGGGGGTTACGATGCGGTTAATAGATATGGGGATGAAAACCTAAGTCCTATTTTAAATCAAATGATATATGGTTTGGACGGAGAAGCCGATACTGCTAGTATAATGGCCTATCCCGGACTTGAAAGATGGCACAGAAAAGGTTATTGGGAACAAGATTTAGTAGACTACGGTACAGAAAATCTTAAAACAAGTTTTGGGATGCATTACTTGTTTGACAATTCTATGGAGCTCTTTTCCTCATCTAATTTTTCTACAGGAACTACAGTTTATCAAGGTGATAACCGTTTTAGTTTAAAAAATATTAGATTTTTCCAAAATAAGTTAGAGCTTAAAAAAGACAATGATTTTTTCATTAGGCTTTATGCAACTCATGAGGATGCAGGTGATAGCTACGACGCTGTTTTAACTGCTTTTCAACTTCAAAACGCTGCAGCATCAGATGTTGACTATCATGAATTATATAAAACCTATTGGAGAGATAATATTTCTCCAAAAGTAGAAAGCTTAGACCCTTCAGTTAATTGGCTTCCATATTTTGATCCAGTTACTCAAACTGCATATCCTGTAAATTTTACAGACATTTTCAATGTTATTGATAATATCCCTATGGATTCTCTCGTTGCTTGGCACCAACAAACTGCAAATAATGCCAACAATTCTCATCCAAATATGGGTGTTACTTCTTTTTATGAGGTTGGGACTAACAGGTTTGACTCCTTATTTAACGAAGTTATTTCTACTGCATCAGTTCTTGATGGTGGGTCTAAAATAGTAGACAAATCTGCACTATACCACGGGCATGGAGAAAAAATTTGGAAAAATGACTTTGGAAAAATTACCCTTGGTAGCAACTTTAGAATTTATACTCCAAAATCTGGAGGTTCTTTATTTAGCGACACTAACTCAATCAGTTCTAGTGGGGATACCATAATTAACAAAATTATTAATAAAGAATTTGGTGGATATCTTGGACTTGAAAAAAGCTTTTTAAGGGACCAATTAATTTTAAAAGGGTCTATGAGATTAGATAAAAACCAAAATTTTAATATTATCCCAACACAGGCAATTTCTGGAATATTTAATATTAACGAATACCACACCATACGATCTACCTTTACTTCTGCAATAAGAAATCCAACACTATTAAACCAATACCAATATTATAATATTGGGAGAGCCAAACTTGTTGGAAATATCAATGGCTATCAAAATCTTTATACATTGGAGTCTATATGGTCTTACTCTACATCTGGTAGAAATTTAGACTCATTAGTAAGTTTCAACCTAGATCCTATACGCCCAGAAGAAGTAAAATGTTTGGAATTTGGATATAGAGGAGCTCTTGGGAATAAGTTATTTATTGACGCAAATTACTATTACAACTGGTATACCAACTTTATTGGATTTATCAATGGTGCCAAAATTTTTGTAGACGCTCTTGGACTAGAAGTTTTAGATGTCTACAGAGTCGCTACCAACTCTGAAAAGATTATCACTACCCAAGGTTTTTCAACTGGACTTAATTATTATATAGACAATCAATTTACTATAAATGGAAACTATTCTTGGAATGTATTAAATAAAGAAAATGACGATCCTATTATTCCTGCGTATAATACTCCAGAACATAAGTTTAACATTGGTGTTTCAGGTAAAGAAATAGATCTTAAAATATTGGAAAAATCCATCATAAAAAAGATGTCATTTAACTTAAATTATAAATGGGTAAAAGGATTTGAGTTCGAAGGTTCTCCACAGTTTACAGGCTTTGTACCAAGTTATGGTTTATTAGATTTTCAAATGACCAAAAACTTAACCAAACAAAATCTTTCTGTAAAAGTTGGAGGTTCAAATATTTTAAATAACAAAGTTCTTCAAGTATACGGTGGACCGTATGTAGGAAGAATGATTTACATGTCATTGCTTTTCGATTTTAAAGACTAACAATCTATTTTTAATATCTAAAATTTACTATTATTTAATTTTTACGTAAATTGTACTAAAATTATTCACTAAATCAACCTTATGAAAAAAATTACTTTTAGCTTTCTATTTGTTTTGACTTTTATTTGTTCCTCTATTTCTATTGGGCAAACAAGATATTTAGATCCAGTGTTTCCTTCTGTAGACACTACCAATAATATAGTATATGCAGTAAATCAATCTGTATTACTAGGCGAGGCTTTGCCAGTTGCAACTGGAGCTACTGTTCCTATCGGGCTAGATACAACTACTAATCCTCCCACTCCAATTTTATTTACAATGCCAGCTTTAGAATTAGATGTTTTTGAACCTTCTGGAGATACAGTTTCAGAAAGACCACTAATTATCTATCTACACACTGGAACATTTGCACCGATCATCAGAAACGGGAATGCGACTGGGTCAAGAACTTACGATTATGCTACTCAAGTTTTTTGTAATCAATATGCTGCAAGAGGTTATGTAGTAGCAAATACAGACTATAGAGCTGGATGGAATCCTGCATTACCAACTGAGCCAGAAAGAGCTGCTAGTTTAATGAAAGCAGCTTACAGAGGAATTCAGGATGTAAAAGCTGCCATTAGATATTTCAGAATGGATTATGAAAATGGCAATACTTACGGAATTGATACTTCAAGAATTATTATTGTTGGTCAAGGAACTGGAGGCTGGATTGCTACTTGTTTAAACTCCGTTGACAAATTATCTGAAATCCAATTGCCAAAATTTCTTGATCCGGTGACTGCTTTACCTTTAATAGATACTGCAATTATGGGTGATTGGGATGGATATGGTGGAAATCCTGCTTACAATACTCCGAGTAATCCTGGCTATTCTAGTGAACACGATATGGTATTGAACATGGGTGGTGCTATTGGAGATCTTTCTTGGTTAGAAGCTGGAGACAAGCCAATTGCTGCTGTGCATGGAAACTTAGATGCAATTGCAAGATTTACTACTGGTAATCTTTCTGTTTCTGGAATCAATATAGTTTCAGATATAAGTGGTTCTCACGATGTAGTTACAAAAGCAAATATGTTAGGTAACAACGATGCCATACCAAATCTATTTGACCCTTATACTTTAGCTGCTAAAGCTGCTTCAAATAGAATTGTTGGAACATTAGATTTTAGTGGTGACACAATTGGCCCATCTGCTGACAACTTATTTCCATTTGTAACTGGAAATCCTGGTGAAGGTGCTCCTTGGGATTACTTTGACTCTCTAACTACAATAGCATTAGCAGTTGGACAAGGTCTTCCTGCAAGTGTGGGTACTGATGCCTACATGAGCAGTCTTGCAACAAATCCTGATGTTAGTATTGCAAAAGCAAATGCATATATAGATTCTACACTTGGATTCTTTTGTCCAAGAATTGTAAACACGCTGATGCTTCCTGGAAATACTATGGGAATTCAAAGTGAAAATATATCTGTAAATGTTTACCCTAATCCAACTAGTGATTTTATTTCATTCAATTCATCTACTAATATTAATTCAATATCTGTTTTTGATAGTAATGGAAAGTTGATGGAGAGATTAAATCCTAATAGATTTACTTTTACTATGGATTTAAGATCTTATGCTAAAGGAATTTATTATGCAGAAATTTCTAATGACAATCAAATTAAAACAGAAAAAATTATTTTAAAATAATTTCTTCCATTTAATAATATTAAAAGCCCCTTTTGGGGCTTTTTTTTGGTCTTATTTTATAAACTATATATATCCATAATTCATAATTAATATATATTTGCCGATTAATTTTAATTTTTAATGGAAACAATAATTCAAATATCTCAATTCATAATGAGTTTATCGTTATTGATTGTACTTCATGAACTTGGGCATTTTATTCCTGCAAAATTATTTAAAACGAAAGTTGAAAAATTTTATCTGTTTTTTGATTGGCCATTTTCTCTTTTCAAAAAAAAGTTTGGAGATACTGAATACGGGGTTGGAATATTACCATTAGGAGGTTATGTTAAAATAGCTGGGATGATTGATGAAAGTTTGGACCAAGAGCAGCTAAATAAAGAGCCAGAGGATTGGGAATTTAGATCCAAACCAACTTGGCAAAGATTAATAATCATGGTTGGTGGGGTAACTGTAAATTTAGTACTTGGATATTTTATTTACATAATGATGCTTTTTGTGTGGGGAGATGGATATATTTCTAATGACAAGATTCCACATGGAGCACATTTAAGTAGCCCCGTTTTTGAATCGTATGGATTCCAAGAGGGTGATTTAATTGTTGAAGTTGGTGGAGAAAAAGTTATAGAATTTGGAACTGCAGAAAAAAGAATTTTAATTGATGGCGAAAGAAATATAAAAATTAAAAGAAATGGAGAAATTATTTCTTTAACTCTCTCAGAAAATATTGTAAGTGAGTTACTTAAAAATAAAGGCGGAAGGATTTTTAATGACTTAAGAATATACAACACAATAGATTCACTTGTAGCTGGTAATAATGCCATGAATGCGGGTTTTAATGTCGGGGATAGTATTGTTGGAATTAATGGATTAAGCACCCCTTTTTTTAGAGACTTTAGAAACGAACTTGAAAAATATAAATCCCAAGAAGTTGAAATTTCTTTTTATAGAAAGGATTCATTAAAAACTATTAAAGTAAATACTAATGAGGATGGTATTATTGGATATGTGATATATCAAAAATTGGGTAAAACAGTTTATGAATTTAATGAATATTCCTTTTTAGAAGCCATTCCTAATGGAATTAAAAATGGTACAAAAACCTTAACTAGTTATGTAAAATCTCTTTCCTTAATTTTCAATAAAGAGGGAGCAAAGCAAATAGGCGGATTTGGATCTATTGGGAGTATGTTTGCAAATGAGTGGGATTGGAAAAGGTTTTGGGCCATGACTGCTTTACTCTCCATAATCCTGGCATTCATGAATATTCTTCCAATACCAGCTTTAGATGGAGGACATGTAATGTTTTTAATTTATGAAATGATAGCCGGTAAACCACCCAGTGATCAGTTTTTAACAAGAGCTCAAGTGGTTGGAATGGTATTACTATTTTCTTTGCTAATATATGCCAATGGAATGGATCTATATAGGTACATTACTGGCTAAATTCTTACTTTTAAACATCTCTTTGGTCATAATCTTTTGATATATAAAAGAATTTCTGGTTACGAACCATCTACTTTTGTGTAAACAAAAAGAAATGGTTAAAAATATTTTTTTCTCTTTATTTTTTCTCTTTAGCTTCTTTAGTTCTTGGGGGCAAAGTGTTCCTGAGTACGACCAGTTTGAAGTTTACAAACAAGACAAAGACAATAAAATTTTAATAATTCCATTTGAGAATAAAATGTATGCCTCTGTTATTGATAATGAAATTGCAGAATACAATAAGCTAAATTATTCAGCAATAAAAGAGGAGATGAAAAAAGGTATTTCTGAGCAAATCCTTCTCTCAATTAACAATAAAACTCCTGCAATCTCCTTAGAACACCATAAAGATTCTAACTCTCAAATATTAAATTATATATACAACAGTATTGGTTTAAAATATGAAAAAGTTAAATCAAAAGATACTGTTGAACTGGAAGTTAAAAAAACTGATTTAATTAAAGAAAGGTTAAATAAATTTGTTCACCAGACAAACCAACATCACGAAAAAGCAAAATACGATAGAGGAAATTTAAAAAATGGAGAAATTCATACTTCCAATTATAACGAAGAAAGATTTATGAATGTTATTATTCAAAATCCAAATCTGTTGGAAGAACTAAGAAATAAGTATAGAACCAATTACTATATTTTCGTGAACGAATTTCATATTGGAAGAGCATTCTCTAGCCCGGAGAATATATATCTTAAAAAAAGACAAATAAGTACCCATTATACAGTTTTTAATCAAAGAGGTAAAGAAGTAGATGCAGGAGTTATTAGGGTTCAAATGCCGGAAGATGTATACAGTATAAATAAAATAAAAAGAGATTACATTTCTTCAATTGCAAAGGAGTTGTGTTCTTTTATTCCTGGACCGAAAGTAGAGAAAGCTACTCTTGTTAAGGAGGCAGAGGACAATAAAAACTCTAAGAGCCAAAGAAAAATCATTCATGGTGTCTTAGAGTAATTAGCCACTATTCAACTATACTGAATTTCTTAACCACAGTCTTGTTATCTACTGATTTGTAGATGTATTATTTAAGGTCTTTAAAAAAGAGAATGTGGAAAGAAGAAGACATGAAAATGGGAGTAAATATTTAGAAATAATAATCGTTATTGGATATTTAAATTTTTAAAAAATTTCTCCAATTGGGTTTCCTGTACATGCGTTGGGAAAAGCTGTTTTCATTATAATAGAATAAGTAGGTGCAATATCTGTTATTTTAATGTTTCTGTAAATTTGTTTGGCATCAATATTGGCGCCATAGAAAAATAAAGGTACATGGGCGTCGTAATTATAATGACTGCCGTGTGTGGTCCCCGTTTTTGTATACCAATCAATATATCCTGGGCTGAGTGTTAAAAAAATATCTCCAGATCTTTTTGGATGAAGCCCATTAATTAACATTTGTGTTTTATGAGTGTTAAATGCATTTTTTAAAGTTCTTAAGTTGTAAACATCATTAATATAAGGTTGGCTAATTAACCATTTTTTTGTCTGAAGGAAAATCTCATTATCTGAAATATTAAGAGAATCTATAATTGGGTAATTTATATATAGTTGCATATTGGCATACCTTTTAATTATTTCAGGCACTCCAAAAGATATCTCTAAGTTTTTGTTTAGCTGAACTAACATTTCTTTAGAGCTAAATAGCCCCCCTTTTAATCTATTTTTTTCTACATCCTTTATGGAAGTTGTCGCTCCATGATCGGAGGTTAAAGACAAAACATAATTCTCTATGCCAACTCTTTGGTTTAAAAATTGTATTAAATCCGCTATATTTTTATCTAATTTTTGATAAGTATTTTTAACCTCTTCAGAGTCTGGCCCAAACTTATGACCTATATAGTCGGTGGCAGAAAAACATATAACCAAAAAATCAGTATGGTTATCCTCTCCTAATTTCTCATTCACAAAAAGCTGTTTAGTAAAATCAATAGTATAGTCATTCCCCATAGGAACAGATTTGATGTAAGATGGTCCTAATTCTACATATTTTTTATTTAAATCATAGCTAAATGTTTTTCCTTCCCATTTGCCAATTAAGTAAGATGAAATTGGATGATTTTCATGAAAATCTACCATCCATTTAGGAATATTTTTTCTGTAGAAACTGCTTGTTATCCATTGTGACTCACTATTCAACCAATAAGCTCCATCACAAAGTGCTCCTGTCGAAAGGATTGCACCTCTATCTTTAATGGAAACCCCAAAAACTTTAGAAATTGAATCTTTTAATTTTAATTGATCACCAACAGTATTACACAATAATGCATCTGGCGACATTTGACCATTCCCTGGATTTGATTTTCCATGTGGTTTTTTACATAGGCATACAGTTTGAGATTTCCAATCTCCCGCACAATATACAGGGCTAAAATCATCTTTTTTGTACCAATTATTTCCAATAATTCCATGGACTGATGGAGTGGTTCCTGTGTAAATACTGGCATGGCCGGGTCCTGTATATGTTGGAATATAATTGTAATGAGTATTTCTACAAAAAACTCCATCGTTAACTAGCTTTTTAAAACCATTATCACTAAAATCTTCCCAAAACCTATCAACGAACTCATATTTCATTTGATCTACCACAACGCTTACCAAAATTTTTGGAGTTTGTTGTGAAATCACTACAAAAGAGAGTGAAAATAAAAAAATAGATAAAAGATTTTTCATTTTTAATTAGCTTATATAAAAGTAGTTAATTACGACAGTATTTAGATTTATAAGCCGAATATTTAAGAAATTGAATAAATTGAAGGGTTACTTTTGTGCTCTTTTTCTTTCATGTTCTTTCAAGAAAACTTTTCTAAGTCTTAATTTAGATGGTGTTACTTCAACATATTCGTCAGATTGAATATACTCTAGAGCTTCTTCTAAAGAAAATCTAATTGCTGGGGCAATTTTAACTTTGTCATCTGCTCCAGACGATCTCATATTAGACATTTTTTTTGTTTTGGTAATATTTACTATCAAATCGTTTCCTCTTGAATTTTCACCAATAACTTGTCCCTCATAAATATCTTCATTTGGATCAACAAAAAACTTACCTCTTTCTTGTAAATTATTTAAACTAAAAGGTATTGATTTCCCTTTTTCCATTGATATTAAAGAGCCATTTTGTCGTTGTGGAATATCTCCTTTATAAGGCTGAAACTCGATAAATCTATGAGACATTATTGCCTCCCCCGCAGTAACTGTAAGTAAATAATTTCTTAAACCAATTATACCTCTAGAAGGGATATTAAATTCCAATAACATTCTATCTCCTTTTGGAACCATACTTAGCATCTCCCCTTTTTTCATGGCAACAACCTCAATTGCTTTACCAGAATAGCTTTCTGGCAAGTCTATAGTAAGCTCCTCAATTGGTTCGCATTTTATTCCATCAATCTCCTTAATGATTACTTGTGGCTGACCAACTTGTAGTTCATAACCTTCTCTTCGCATGGTTTCAATTAATACAGATAAATGAAGAACTCCTCTCCCAAAAACATTAAATGAATCTGAGGAATCGGTAGGTTCTAACTTTAAGGCCAAGTTTCTTTCCAATTCTTTTTCCAACCTGTCCTTTAAATGTCTAGAAGTAACAAATTTACCCTCTTGTCCAAAAAATGGAGAATCGTTGATGGTAAATAGCATAGACATGGTAGGCTCATCGATTTTAATAGTTGGTAAAGCTTCTGGAAATTCTATATCTGCAACGGTATCCCCAATTTCAAAATCTTCTAACCCAACAATAGCGCATAAATCTCCTGCTTTTACTTCCTCAACTTTTGATTTACCTAATCCTTCAAATAGATAAAGCTCTTTAATTCTACATTTTTTAATCGCTCCATCTCTTTTAACTAAAGAAATTTGTTGATTTTGCTTTAAATCTCCCCTTTGTAATCTTCCTATTGCAATTCTCCCTATAAAAGTAGAAAAATCAAGAGATGTTATTAGTAGCTGGGTATTTCCTTGCTCAACTTTTGGAGGTGGGATAAAATTAATTACAGCATCTAATAATGGGAAAATATTATCATTTGGAATCTTATAATCCGAATCCATCCATCCCAGCTTTGCTGATCCATAAATTGTAGGGAAGTCTAACTGATATTCACTAGCATCTAAATTAAACATTAAATCAAAAACTTTTTCTTGTACCTCATCTGGCCTACAGTTCTCTTTATCTACCTTGTTAATTACAACCAATGGTTTTAAACCCAATTCAATGGCTTTTTGTAAAACAAATCTTGTTTGAGGCATTGGTCCTTCAAAAGCATCAACCAATAATAAAACCCCATCTGCCATATTTAATACTCTTTCAACTTCTCCTCCGAAATCAGCGTGACCTGGCGTGTCAATAATATTAATTTTATGTTCTTTATACTGTACAGAAACATTTTTTGAAAGAATAGTTATGCCTCTTTCTTTCTCTAAATCGTTGTTATCTAGAATTAATTCTTTTTGTTCTTTTCTTTCATCAATTGCCTTACAGGCATAAATCATTTTATCTACTAAAGTTGTTTTCCCGTGGTCAACGTGAGCAATGATGGCTATGTTTCTAACATTCATAGTTTTAAATAAGTTGCAAATGTATAATTCTTATTGAGCAAATGACATTTATTTTCAAAAGGCATTAAATTCAATAGAATAATTATTTGTTTGCGATAAATTTTATATTTGAAAATAAAAAATATAAAATCAATGAAAACTTTTAAATATATATTACTATCTATACTCTTTTTGTCCATCTATTCCTGCGGAAAATATGAAGAAGGTCCAGGTTTTACTTTGCTTTCTAAAAGCGCAAGAATGTGTCAAAAATGGAGACCAATCCAATCTGTTGACGGATCTACTGGTGTAATTACCAATATCGATAGTGATGGAAGTTATATTGAATTTGTAAAAGATGGCAGCATACAATTTTACAATAAAGATTTAATGAGTTTTATTGGAATTGATGCTGTTTCAGGTACTTGGGAATTTTCCGATGATAAAACACAGGTAACTTATTCCTATAATGTATTAGGACTTAATACTACTGAATTAAAAACTATTAAAAAGTTGAAAATTAACAGTTTGGGGCTAGAAGATAGTAACGGAGATAAAATATACTACGAATACTATTGATTAACCCAATGAATGGTATTCATTAAGAAGTATCTTGTAGGTGTTCTTTTTGGTGTATTTAGACTTTAGCCAAGAATAAAACATAATTAATCTTGGGTCGCGAAAAACTTTTTCTTTCTCAAAGTTGGACAATTTTTCTATATTGTTGAGTGCTCCCAAGTCTGCATTTTCGGGCTCATTTATAAACTTCTCCAAAGCTTTTAGGAAAGGAACTACCATTTTATATTGCTTTGTAGTAAATAAATCTAAATATTTATTTTTTATAGAGAATATATTTTTTTCCGCTAAATCAATATGTGTAAGATCAATAAAAATCAGAGTTCTTATCATTTCTTTTCTCAGCGACCACTCTCTTCCCATATTTTCCTGATAATAGATATCTGATTTATTTAATTGATTAATCACCTTATTGGCTGTCTTAACATCTTGGTTTACCAATAAAAGGGCGGATAGGTTCAATATTAAATTTAACTCTTCTCTTAAATTTAAAGCAGAATGGTGATTCTCTAAGGATTTAGTAATGGATTCAATACCTTCTAAAATTTGGTTGTCAAATACTTTTACGAAACTGTCAATACCAACAAATCTTCCTAAATAAGAATAAAATATTTTATCTTCTTTATCCATTAATGATTTTAAGTTGTGGAGGTGTTTTTTTGATTTCACAAAGTCTCTAACCTCTAAATAAGTATAAGACATTATGTACTCAATATTTGCTTGGGAGTTTAAACATTCATCACCCAGAATTTTTATTTTTAAATTTTTATAATAATTCTCAAGGATAATTACTAAATCGTTGTAGTTTTTCTCTATTGCATATTGAACTCTGATTATTTCAATATTTTTTAAATGAATTTCAGGATGGTTCTTGTTTACATTTAAATTATGTAAGCCATTAAAGCTATTTTTAAAGTCTTTGTTAGAAAAATTGACGTCTCCATTTTTAATTTTTTCAATTAGAAGATTTTTCATTTGAATAAAGTAAAGTTGAAATTCATCTACCTCGGCTTGTTTTTTCTGAAGCTGTAATATGTTTTTTTTGATTATTTTAAAATCTCCCTGAGGATAGTAGGGTAGAATTTTTAATTTAAGTCTTTGGATTTTTAAGCTCAATAAATAGTCATTAGAATTTTTAGACTTTTTTTCCTCTTTGGTAAGTACAGACCAAGCTTCGGAATACTTTTTAAAATCTATGAAGTATTTTGCTAAAATTAGAATTTTATCTTTTGAAGGAGATTTTGATTTGTCTTCAGAGTTTTCTAAAATCAAAAAATTAATAAGCTCCTTAGTAATTCTTTTTCTAATTGCATGGTAATTTGGATCTCCTTTATAGCTTAGTTTTTTATAACTGTTTGATTTGTAGTGATTGTTAAGTTCTTCAAAAAGTTTGACATCTTTTCTAAAACTTGATGGTCTTTTTCTAGAAAAAAATTTAATAAAATTTCTCTGTGTTTTTTTGGAAAACGTAGTTGATATCTCTTTTATTAAATCCAATTAAAAATATTTAATAATTTGTTAGATAATGTTACAAAAATAAATAATGTTATATACATTAGAGGACAATTTTAAATATGAAATATACTCTTATCACTGGTGCAAGTCAAGGAATGGGTCTAGAAATGGCTAGAGAATGCGCCAGTTTGGGCAGAAATATTTTACTTATTTCTTTACCAAAGGAAAATTTAAAAGTTTTATCAGAAAATTTAAGTGAGAAATTTAATGTTCAGACTGACTTTTATGAAATTGATTTAACAGAAGCTAAAAGTGCTGAAGAAATTTTTAAATGGGTTAAGAAAAAAAACTACTCCATCGATTTTTTAATTAATAATGCTGGATTTGGAGGTTTTGGGGCATTTGAAGAATATACCTTATCATACGTAGAAAAAATGATAGATCTCAATATCAAGGCTACTACTAGAATGACCCACTATTTTATTCCAGAACTGAAAAAAAATTCTCCTTCTTTTATCTTAAATAATGCCAGCATGATAGCAAATTTTCCATGTCCTTATAAATCTGTTTATGCAGCTTCAAAAGTATATGTAAAATATTTTACAGAAGCTTTAAGAGTGGAGTTAGAGAGTTATGGAATTAGTGTGAGTTTACTGCAACCAGGAGCAACTCCAACAAATGATGTAGTAAAAAATCAAATCCAAAAAGGAGGATTTATTGCTCGTGTTTCTGTGACTGAAGCCCATAAAGTGGCTAGAAAAGCTGTAAGAAATACTTTAAATGGAAAGCCTGTTATTATTCCTGGATGGAAAAATAGAATGTCTTTAAGGTTTTTAAAAGTTTTGCCTTACAGCTTACTTCAAATAGCCATTCTAAGAAGCTATAAATCTATGCAAAACAACTAAAAATTATACTTTTTTTTAGTGTCAAATAACTGACATACAAGATTTTAATAAACTTAAAATACTATTTAAATGTCTTTATTTATTCTAATTTTAAATGTCTTTAGTATTTATTTATTTAATTTTGGTTTAAAATTAGTATCATGAAAAAATTATTAAATTATCTATCTTTTATATTTTTTTGCAGCTCATCATTAAGCTTCAATGCTCAGTCCAAGTCAGCTGCTGTTTTAAGCGTATATACACAAAGTGCAAAGATAAGCCCTGAAATGGCTGAGAGTGTTCTTAGAGTCGAAATGACAAAAACAGAACAATACAATGTCATAGATAAATTAGATATGATTGAAATTTTAGAAGAAAATGAAATTGATGTATCCAATTGTTATGGGAAAAAATGCCTTTTGAGTGTTGGAAAAAGTGCAGGAGTGGATAAAGTAATAACTGGTTCTATTGAAAATTTAGGTAAAAAGATAGTTGTTACCGTCAAAATTTTAGATGTTGCCTCCGAAAGTTACGATAAGGTTGCCATTGAAGAGTTTATAAGTCTTGATTCGGAGATTCAAAGTATGGTTAAAATTGTAGTTAATAAAGCTTTAGGAATTGAAAATAGTCAGGAGGTATTAAATACTCTTGTTTATTTCAACCAACCCCCAATAACTCCAACAACTTATTTAAAAAATAACGGTCCTAGAATGGGGCTCTCTTATGTAATTGGTAATACTGCAAAAATACTATCTGCTTCAAAGGCTGATGGTGGCCTTGGAATAAATAGCCCTGTAGTAATGTCTCAAATTGGTTATCAATTTGAAGGGTCTTATTTAAGCGCTGGAGATTTTCAGGCATTATTAGAAGGTTTAATTTTTATTACCGGCGTAGAAAAAGGTTTATTTAGTCCATCTCTTGCCTTATTAAATGGGTTCAGAAGTTCTAAAAATGGTTGGGAATTTGGTTTTGGCCCTACATTTAGAATATCTTCTACTGCAGAAGGGTTTTATACTGTTGACTCCAACGGAGAATATGATGTAATTGATGATTGGAATTATAGAGCTGATGGTAACTGGCAGGGAGCAAGCCCAGTTTTTGAATACAGGACTGATTTTTCAGGATACAGTAATCCTAGAATTAAAACCGGATGGGTTTGGGCACTTGGTAAAACTTTTCACTCTGGATATTTGAATATCCCCGTAAATCTTTTTTATTCAAGTGGTAGTGAAGGCGGATACCTTGGCCTTTCAATGGGATTCAATATTGCTAAAAAAGATTAATTTTTGAGGAAATTAATTTGGTTGCTAGCTATAATTCCTATTGTGAATTTGGGACAAAAAGTTGGAGACTCTATAAGTTTTAAAACAATTTACAATAGCGTTTATTATGGCACTATTGAGAAAATAGATTCTGATGGTTATTTTTTTAAAAATAAAAAAGAAAGAGTTCTTTATTTAAAGAATTCAGAAATAAATAGCTTTCAAGCATTTCCTCCACATCGTTTAAATAATTCTTCAGAAAAAAAAACTAGGTTAAAGAATCTAGAAAAACCAGAAAAGAACTTGATAGACATCAACCAGTTAGGGTCATAT
>JAYNHP010000028.1:22953-25153 GCA_038108155.1 Flavobacteriales bacterium
GAATATATTAAAATCTGAAATAAAAAAAGTTCAACACGTTAAATAGGTTTTACCAGCTTTTTAAGTTAATAAAACATTTATTATCTCATATTAATTAAAACATCAATAATGAATAAATTATTCAATATATTTTCTTTAATAATACTTACTTTTAGCCTTTTTTCGTGTGCTAATAAAAATGCTAACCAAAAAACAAATGAAATAGTGATTGCCGAGCAAATTCCTTTGGAGGATTTTTTTAAAAATCCTGAAAAATCTAGTTATCAGATATCACCTGATGGAAACTTTTATTCTTTCATGGCTCCCTACAAAAACAGAATGAATATATTCATTCAAAGAATTGGTGATTCTTCTGCCGTTCAATTAACCTTTGAAGAAGCTAGAGATATTGCTGGGTATTTTTGGCCCAATAACGAACAAATTATCTTTTTAAAGGACGAAGCTGGAGATGAGAATTTTCATTTATACGGTGTAAATATTGATGGATCTAATCCTATTAGCTTTACTGATTTTGAAGGAGTAAGAGCCCAAATTATCGATGATCTTCCAGATCAAAAAGACTTTGTGATAATTGGACTTAACAAGCGAAATAAACAAGTTTTCGACCCATACAGATTAAACCTTAAAACTGGTGAAATATCCATGCTGGCAGAAAATCCAGGTAATATTCAAGGTTGGATGTTTGACCATGATGGAAAGCTAAGAATAGCTACTGCAATTGTGGATGGAGTGAATCAAAGTATTCTTTATAGGGAAAACGAAGAGGATGAATTCAAAACAATTATTACTACAAATTTTAAAGAAGGTTTTAACCCTCAGTTTTTTACATTTGACAACAAAAATATAATTGGCTCTTCAAATTTAGGAAGAGATAAATATGCAATTGTGGAATTTGATCCCGTTACAGCACAAGAAGTCAGAGTACTTTATGCTAATGATGATTATGATGTTAATGGAGTGGGTTATTCAAGAAAAAGAAAAGTAATTACTGCTGCTTACTTTGAAAGCTGGAAAAGTGAAAGACATTATTTTGATTCAACATCCAAAAAAATATTTGACAAAATTCAAAAGCAGCTTGCGGGATATGAAATAGGAATTACAGGAATTAATAGAGACGAAAATATACTTATTTTAAGAACCTACAGTGACAAGTCTTTAGGAGCATATTATATATATAATTCTGAAGATGATAAAATGGAAAAGATTGTGGATGTTAGCCCTTGGATAGATGAAAATGAGATGTCCAGCCAGTTGCCAATAGATTACCAATCAAGAGATGGATTAAAAATAAACGGTTATTTAACTTTACCTAAGGGTTACAATATGGAAAATGCTAAAAATTTACCTGTTGTAATTAACCCTCATGGTGGCCCTTGGGCAAGAGACAGTTGGGGTTTTAACCCAGAAATACAGTTTTTGGCTAATAGAGGCTATGCTGTATTACAAATGAACTTTAGGGGCTCTACAGGTTATGGTCGTAAGTTCTTTGAAGCATCTTTCAAAAAATGGGGCAGAGAAATGCAAGACGATATTACAGATGGTACACAATGGTTAATTGATAAAGGAATAGCAGACAGCACTAGAATTGCAATTTATGGTGGCAGTTATGGAGGTTACGCAACTCTTATGGGTTTGGTAAAAGAGCCAAAAATGTATGCAGCTGGTGTAGACTATGTTGGGGTATCAAATATGTTTACTTTCATGAAAACCATTCCTCCTTACTGGGAGCCAATGCTTGAGATGATGTATGAAATGGTTGGTGACGTAGAGAAAGATAGCACCATGCTAAGAGAAGTTTCTCCTGTTTTTCATGTTGATAAAATTAAAGCTCCACTTTTTATTGCTCAGGGGGCCAACGACCCAAGGGTAAATGTAGATGAATCTGATCAAATGGTTAAGGCCATGAAGGAAAAAGGCGTGGAAGTTGAATATCTAGTAAAAAAAGATGAGGGACATGGCTTTAGAAACGAAGAAAATAGATTTGAGTTCTATAGAGCAATGGAAAAATTTCTTTCCCTACAACTTTCAAAATAGGCTAATAGTTAACAACTCCCAATAAAGAAAATAGGTAATCCTTATTTTGGAAATAGTTGAATTACTCCATTTCCATCAATCTGAGCAAATCCCAAGTAGCCTTTATACTTAGCTCCAGGACATTTATAAGTAGTAAAGTTTACAGAACCATTTTTTGAAGATGAGT
>JAYNHP010000029.1:0-24959 GCA_038108155.1 Flavobacteriales bacterium
CTTGCATGTGTTAAGCCTGCCGCTAGCGTTCATCCTGAGCCAGGATCAAACTCTCCATTGTAATTATAACTTTAAGTTTTGTTGAAACAAATCTCAGGGTTTGCTAGTCTTTTAATTCTATACTTCAATAATTCAAAGAACTTAAAAATTTTTATGAGATTAAACTCATTTTTTTCGAAGTAAAACCTCTTTTGGTATTACAATCGGCCGGCAAAGATAGTTTAATATTTAAATCTAACAAGGGAAAATATAAAAAAATCAAAAAAAAAATTTTCTCTTGAATCTAACTTGAATACTTAAATAACTTTTTCGGGGTGCAAACATACTATGAAATCTTATAAAGACAAACTATTTTGCCTTAAATATTTAATATTTGACAAAGGGAATTTTATCTTGCTGAAAATCAGCATTTAAGGATTACTTTTAGATACTCTAATAACCTGTCCATTAATGATATTTGAAGCAGAGTTTGCAAATTCAACTATAAAAGAAGCCATTTCATGAGCATTAGTATCTGCAACATAACCTGGAAATGCATTATTTAACATTTCAGTTTGAACAGCTCCTAAAGCTAAAGCATTGACTTTAATTTGATCTGATTGCAATTCAACAGCTAGACATTCAGTAAATACAGACAAAGCTGCTTTTGATGAACTGTATAAAGATAACCCTGGGAATTTTGAAGTGTAATTAATACCACCCATACTTGATATATTAATAATCTGCCCATTAGCATTTGAAAGTTTTTTAACTAGAAGTTGAGATAAATTAAATGCTCCCCAAAAGTTGACATCCATTAACTCTCTATAGTCGTCGTATTTTATTTTACTAAAAGGCTTATTAATTAGACTACCAGCATTATTTACAAGCACATCAACCTTACTATCCTTAATAAAATCATTAATATCGTTCTGATTAAGATTAACAACGTCTTTAGCGAGGTAATTAAAATTCGCAGGATTTGTTAGACTTGCTTTAAGCGATTCTAACTTTTCTCTATTTCTAGAAATACCATAAACCATATGGTTTTTACTCCAAATTTTAACGAGCTCATGACCAATCCCCTTTGAACAACCTGTTATTACTATATTCATAAAAGTATATTTATTAATAATTTATCTCAAAAATCAAAATCAACAGTTACTTCAGGACTGGCAGGGTGAGCTTGGCATGACAATATATACCCATCTTCAACTTCTTGATCTGAAAGTGCATAATTTGCATCCATAGTTACTTTTCCTTTGTTAACCTTGGCTTTACAGGTACAACAGACAGCTCCTTTACAAGAAAATGGGACATCAAGGTCTTGCTCCATTGCTGCATCAAGAATAGAATCTCCATCCTTATTTAAGTCAAAATCAACTTCTTCATCATCACAAATAACAGTGACTTTAGAAATGCCATCAAAATCTTCATCTAAAGTTTCTGCTATAACTTCTTCATCCTTTTTAACAGGAATTGTAAATAGTTCAAATTTTATTTTTTCTTTATCTACACCTAAGGACTCTAATGCTTTCTTAGAAGAAAAGATCATTTCTTCTGGCCCGCATAAAAAGAAAGCATCAGCATTTAAAAAAGACATTTCAGTCCTCATCAAATCCAATGCCTTTGATTCATTAATTCGACCATTATATAATTTTTTTTCTGCATCTTCTCTTGTGAAAATAAATTTTGTAGAAATATTTTCATTTGATAGTGAATTAATATCCTCTTGAAACATAATATCCTTTCTAGTTTTATTTGAGTAGAATAATAAAAATTCACTTTTTATCTCATTGCGGCTTATTTCTTTAATCATTGAAAGTATTGGTGTAATTCCAGATCCTGCAGCAAAAGCAACAAATTTTCTTATATTTTTAGAATCAATATTTTCTAATTTGAAATTTCCTTGAGGTGCAGAAATCTCAACATAATCTCCGACACTTAATTTTTCGTTCATGAAATTAGACACTTTCCCTCCTTCCACTTTTTTAATCCCTATAGTTAGTTTTTCGGACCTAGAAGAACTAATAGAGTAAGATCTTCTGCAATCCTCTCCGTCAACATTAACTTTAATAGTAATGTATTGACCAGGCACATACCAGAAATCATCATGGTATTTGCTATCAATATCAAACGAAATAGAAACTGAATCATGAGTTTCTCTTTTAATTTGACTTACTTTAAAGGAATAAAATTGTGCCATTCTATTTATTTATTAATTTGTGCGAAAATCGTAATAATTTTTTTAATAAGAATTCTTGTTCATTAAATTACTAAAATTTAAATTATGAAATACCAAAATATTTTATTTAAAACTCAAGACAATATTGCAGAAATTAAACTTAATAGACCCCAGCTTTTAAATAGTTTCAACTACGAAATGGCTGATGAGTTTTTAGATGCCTTAAAGAAATGTGATAAAAATAAAAAGATTAGAACTATTATAATTACTGGTATTGGAAGAGGATTTTGTGCAGGACAAGATTTGGAAGAAGCAACTAGAAAAAATGGACCTCCAATTGATGCCATAATTGACCACACTTATAACCCAATTATAAAATTGATTACCAGCATAGAAAAACCTATTATCTGCTATGTTAACGGGATTGCTGCCGGAGCAGGTGCTAATCTAGCCATTTCTTGCGACATTACTTTTGCCGCAAGTTCTGCAAAATTTATTCAATCATTTATAAATATTGGTTTGATTCCAGATAGCGGAGGAACTTATAATCTTCCAAGACTTATTGGAAAACAGAAAGCAGCTGGTCTAATGTTCAGTGGTGAAAAAATATCATCTGCAGAAGCTGAAAAAATTGGGATGATATACAAGAGTGTAGATGATGAAAATGGATATCAAATAACTTTAGATTTTGCAAAAAAAATAAGCGAAAAGCCAACAAAATCAATAGGTCTGATTAAAGACCTATTAACCCTAAGTAATAGAAATAGTCTTTCTGAACAATTAAATTTAGAAAAAAAATATCAAATTACAGCAGCAAATTCTACCGATCATAAAGAGGGTGTGAAAGCATTCTTCGAAAAACGAAATCCTAAATACGTAGGAGAATAAATTTATTCTACCAAATTCATTTCATTAACTAGGTGTCCTGCGTCGGCATATATGTCTATTACCCAAAGAACATACCTTATATCCACCATTATATTACGACATATATTTTCATCAAATAAAACATCGCTCATAGTACTTTCCCAAGTTCTATCAAAATTGATTCCTATCAATTGACCCTTAGAGTCAAGAGCTGGGCTACCGGAATTTCCTCCGGTCGTATGGTTAGAACCTAAAAAACATATATTTAGAGTTCCGTTAGCGCCATATCTGCCGTAATTTTTTTCATCATAAAGATTCTGTAATCTAGTTGGTATTTTAAAGTCGGCCTCTCCTGTGTTATATTTGTCAATTATTCCATCAATTGTTGTAAACCAATCGTATGACATTCCATCTCTTGGTTTAGAACCTTCAACTTTACCATAGGTAAGTCTCATAGTTGAATTTGCATCAGAGAAAAAAGATCTTTCTGGATAACTTTCCATTAGACTTTTTAAATATTTACCCATAAGATTTTGGTGTTCTTCTTCGAGTTTTCTGTACTGAGGAAGAATATAATTTAAAAAATGATTGTATAAATTGGATGCAAAATCAACAATAGGATCTTTTTCTAAATATTTTACAAAGGATTTTTTATTTGAATTTAGAACTTTAAGAGTAGACTCTAAATTAGTAAGTTTACTTTTTTCAAATAGATTATTTACAAATAAATTCTCATTATCAAATTTTTGGAGTGCAGAAATCATTAGAGGATCTTTTAAATCATCTACTAAATGCTTAAGATAAATAGGAATTAGAGATTTAAAAACTTCTTTATCTACGTTGGCATCGTAATTTTTAAAATAATTTATACTATTTTTTTGCTTGTTTTCAATTTTACTTTCAAATTCCTCTGCATCCTTAAGCTTTTCAATACCATTAGAAAAACGAATAATTTCAGGTCCGTAATACCATAGCTCTATGAAAAGACTATAAGCTAATTGGTATTTTATTTTTTGCTCTTCCAATTTAAAAAGTTTATCTAAGAGCAATTGATTGGAAGGATTTTTCTCAACCCATTTCTTTTCTTCAGAACGCTTTTTAACGACTGCTTGCTTTTTTCTCAAACCTAAATCTTGACCAATCCATTTCTTGTAAGCATTACTAACTCGAGATTGCTTGGATGCATATTTTATGAAATTTGACTCGCTTAAATCCATATAGGCATCTATATGTTTTAAACTATTTTTTCTCATTTCTATTCTAGCTGGTAATATTATATTTATATAGTTATTTACGGCATTTGAAGTTAAATATTGTTCGGTTTTTCCTGGAAATCCAAACACCATGCTAAAATCATTTTCTTTTACTCCACTAACTTTTACATCTAAAGCAACAGGTGCGTTGTAAGGAATATTGTTTTCGGAAATTTCTGCTGGTTCATTTTCTTCATTGGCATAAATTCTAAAAACTGAAAAATCACAAGTATGTCTAGGCCAGACCCAATTGTCGGTATCCCCACCAAACTTTCCCATTGAACTTGGAGGGGCGCCAACTAATCTTACATCCTTATAAGTCTTGGAGGTAATCAAGTAATACTTATTTCCATAAAAAAACGGCTTAACTACATATTTATAGTTTGGCTGATTCCCGTTTTGACTTTGAATATTTTTAATGTTTTTGGAAATAACTTTTTTAAATTCCAATGGAGACAAGTCAGCAGTATCTTTTAAAACCTTGTTAGTAACGTCTTTAATACTTACTATGAAAGTTGCAGTTAATCCTGGATTAGTTAATTCTTCACTTTTAGACATAGCCCAAAAGCCATCTTTTAAATAATTATTTTCTAATGAACTGTGCTGCTGAATTTGACTGTAACCACAATGATGATTGGTTAGAATTAAACCTTGTTTACTAACCACTTCTGCTGTACAGCCTCCTCCAAAATGAACAATTGCATCTTTAAGGCTTGAATTGTTAATACTGTAAATGTCATCTGCAGAAAGCTCCAAACCATCACTTTTCATTTGTCCTTCAATAACTTTTAAAAGCGAAGGAATCCACATTCCTTCATGACCAAAGATTAAAATTCCTTTAAAAGAAAAAATCACCAGAATTATTATTAATTTGAACTTCATAGACATAAATATTAGAGTTTGTTATCTACAAATGTAATTGATAATAATTAAGTATTGATACATATCTATTATCCTTTGAACTATATTTGTAAAATGGTTTTTTTAGAGCACCTTTAT
This sequence comes from Flavobacteriales bacterium, assembly GCA_038108155.1. Classification (GTDB taxonomy): domain Bacteria; phylum Bacteroidota; class Bacteroidia; order Flavobacteriales_D; family Parvicellaceae; genus MED-G20. Next base: position 5,284 of record JAYNHP010000029.1, read on the forward strand.
AACTTAAGCATAGTATTTGTAATTTTTAATCTAGTTTGGGGAATCATAGTCACCTTGCCTAAAGCTTTTATTACAGGGTTTAATTCTAACAATCCGCTGAATCACTTTTTATCCGCCTTAAAGTTTTTGCTTCTGAGTAATTTAACTTTCTCTAAGTGTCTACAATGCGTTCAGGAAAATTCCATGAGTATTTTTGAACTTACCTTTACCTATATAATAGGCGGAACGGTTCTATCATTATATATTATTGGAAAACTAAATAAGAAAAAATCTATGTTAAATTTTGTGTCTAACATGGGATTTCAAGAGAAATTCAAAATCAATTCTAACAATGCAAAAAATCTTAAATATGAAAATCATATTGCGGGTATCACCATTGTTTTTTATACAGCTTGTATTGCATTTCCATTATTTGGAGAGATAATTAATAATAATCCATTAAACATTTGGTTTTACAACACTATTGAAGGATTGTACCAAGCACCTATTCTTAAAGGGATTTTTGGAATATCTGGTGTATTTTTCATGGCTTCAATATTTCAAAAAGGACTTGCAACTGTAAAAGACCTTGTTATGAAACTAAGTGGGCAAAAACCAAAAGAAATGGGAAAGAATCCATTAGAAGAAGTTTTTAAAAATGTAAATAGCAATCCTTTTTCAGAATCGAAAAAAAGTGAAAAAATTGACATAGAAGATGATATTTATGTCGATTTTGAAGAGATGGATGAAAAAGAAAATTAACAAAAATCCATGAAAATTATTGTAAGAACTTTTGCTGGATTTGAAGAAATTCTTGCAAAAGAAATATTTCAAATCACCAATCTCAAACCCGAAATTGGCAAAAGAGCCGTTTATCTAGAAGGAAATCTAGAAACAATATACTCTTTAAATTTGTGGTGCAGACTTGCTCTAGATGTGTTGGTAGAGTTGCACCATTATAAAGCAAGTAACGAAGATGAACTTTACAATGGAGCCTACGAATTTATTTGGGACAATGAATTTTCTATACACGAAACTTTTTCGATAAGCAGTGTAGTTAACTCCCCTTTTTTTAACCATTCTAAATATGTTTCTTTAAAAATAAAAGATGCAATTGTAGATCAGTTTAATAAGAAAATTGGCAAACGACCAAGTGTAGATAGAGAAAATCCTGACCACAAGTTTTTAGTAAGAATTTCCCACAATCAAGTAAACTTACTTTGGAATACTTCTGGCGACTCTTTATTTAAAAGAGGATACAGAACCATGACAGGCGTTGCTCCGCTGAATGAGGTTTTGGCAGCGGGAATATTAAACTTTAGTGGCTGGAACTTTAAGAGACCTTTGATTGACCCAATGTGCGGATCAGGAACATTTTTATGTGAAGCATTAATGCTAGCTAGAAATATTCCTCCTACTATCAAAAGAAAATCTTTTGGGTTTATGAACCATAAAGATTATGACCATAGTTTGTGGGTTAAATTAAAGGCTAAATCATTGGAGGGAATAAATGATAACCAACCAATAATAATGGGTTTTGATAATTTTAATGAAATGATTATTGCATCGAGGAGTAATATTAATAATATTTTATCTAACAACAACTGTAAAATTACCTTCAAAGATTTTTTTGATTTAGAGCCGCCAATTGAAAATCCATTAATAATACTAAATCCACCATATAATATCAGAATAGCACAGGAAAAAAATTATTTATTTTACGAAAAAATTGGTTCTAGACTGAAGCACAATTGGAGCGGATCCGATGCTTGGATTTTAAGCGGAGATTTAGAAAGCTTAAAACATATAGGTTTAAGACCTATTAGGAGAATAAAATTATTTAATGGGCCAATTGAAACAAAATTGGTGCATATTCCTTTGTACAAGGGAAGTAAAAAAGATAAATACAGATAAATTATTAGACTTAGTTTTGGATAAAAATAAAATTAAAAATATTATAGAGGAAAAAATAAATAATCTTGTCTTAGAAATTGATGAACTACGACAAATAGCAAAACCTATAGAACCAGAAAATTCAATTGGAAGAATTAGCAGAATGGATGCTATTAATAACAAAAGCATAAATGATAGAATGCTAAGAAACTCCTTGCATAAATTAAAAAATTTAAACACTGGATTAAAAAGACTAGAGAATGTAGATTTTGGTATTTGTATTAAATGCAAAAGAGAAATTAATATTAACAGATTACTTCTTATTCCAGAAACACTTAAGTGTGTTAAGTGTAGTTAAACTTTTTTTTAAAAAATCAAACTAAAAAATCACTATAAATAAAAAGAAAACTTTTAAATTTGGAACAATAAAAGTACACCATCCAAAAACCTTCCTATCCCCTTAAATTTTAACAATGCAAATAAATAAAGGAAACATACTTAAAAGTATTGAAAGCTTTATTGGAGCTGACAATGAATTGGCTATAAAAGAGGCAGAACACCAAATAAAAGTATTTGAAGTCGTTTTCCAAAAAGAAGTTGAAAGTTTCCAAGAAAGAGGAAATGAGGATGAAAAAAATATAAATCCAGAAAATGAGCAAGAAAATATTTTAATATTAAAAGCTATTGAAGCATTTAAAAAAGCACAAGTAGAGAAAAAAAACAAAGAAAAAAAGGAAGAAAAAAGTAATATCAAGTTAAAAAAAGAAATTCTTAACAAATTTCAATTACTAATAAATAGTAAGGAGGAATTAGGACATTTAGCTAGGGGCATTAAAGAGATTAGAACCAACTGGAATAAAATTGGTACAATTTCACCAAAAGAAGATCATAAACTTCAACAAGAATTTAGTAAACTAAATGAATCTTTCAACTACAACTTTAATATTTATAAAGAACTTAAAGAAAATGATTTAAAGAGAAATTTTTCACTTAAAAATCAAATAATTCACGAGTTGAAAAACTTAAACGAACTTAAAGACTATAATAAATTACAGAAAGAGCTAAAGATATTACAGAACAAATGGGAGGAAGTTGGACCTACTTTCAAGGAGCATTGGGAGGATTTAAAGAAAAAATATTGGTCGGAAGTGCATGTAATTCAAAAAAGAATAAATGAATTTTACAGTAAATTAAAGACTGACCTTAAAGATAATCTTGAAAATAAAAAGAAACTAATTGAAAAAGTCAAAGAACTTGCAATTAAGCAAACCAATAATTCTAAAGAATGGGATTCAGTAGCAAAACAGTTTAAAAATTGTCAAGTAGAATGGAAAAAGATTGGTCCAGTACCAAAAAAAGAAAATGATAAAATATGGAAAGAGTTTAGGTCTTATTTTGATGTTTTTTTTGACCAAAGAAATGAATTTCTAAAGATTGAAAAAGACAACAATAAAGAAAACTACGATTCTAAACTTGAATTAATAGAAACTGCTAAAAAATATGTAGAAAATATTAAAAATGACAGTAATCCACTGTTAATTAAGAAACTGCAAGAAAAATGGAAAGGAATTGGAAATGCAGGGAGATTTGCAGAACAAAAACTATGGAAAAAATTCAGAGCTCAATGTGACTTATTCTTTGAGGCAAAAAAACAAAATAGAAATTCTATTATTTCTGCTGAAAATGAGAACTTTAAGACAAAAAAATCACTTATTTTAGAATTTAAAAAAACTGGAAAATCTAGCTTTTCAGAGCTTATGAATTTTATTACTGAATTTCAAAAAATTGGTGAGGTGCCAAGAAAAAAATCAGAGGAAACTATAAAAGGATTTGAAGATTTAATTCATCACATAATTAACAATAATAATTTTACAAAAGAGGAGAAACATAAAATTACAAGAGCTATAAAATCCTCTTTGCTAAGTAACTCTTCGGATCCAGAAACAACTTTTATTAATGAGAAGAATAGAATTAATAAACTTATTAATACTACCTTAAAGGAAACAACGCAACTTGAAAATAATTTAGGATTCTTTTCGAATGCAAAAGGTAAAATGTTAGATGATTTTCAATCAAAGATTGAGAAGAATAAAGTTAAAATTTCAGATTGGAGAGATGAATTAAAAAAATTATCTGAAGCCTATCATAAAAATTAATTCTATCTTTCAATAAAGGATTTTACCATGGAAAAAGATGTTTTAATTACAGATGATGCTGTTGTATTGGGTTTATTGGTTTCTTGTTTAGGTCTTATTTTTTATACTTCTCAACTAAAACCCCTTAAAACTTTTTACAAAATAATACCAGCTCTTCTTCTTTGTTATCTAATACCCTCATTATTTAGTACAGCTGGTATTATCTCTCCAAAAGTTTCTGGGCTATGGCCAGTTGCTAAAAATTACTTTCTTCCAGCATCATTAATTTTAATGACACTTAGTACAGATTTAAAAGGAGTAATTAAACTTGGTCCAAAGGCTTTAATTATGTTCTTTACTGCTACAATTGGAATAATTCTAGGTGGACCAGTTGCCATTTTGATTACTTCTTTGTTTTCTCCAGAAACAGTTGGAGGATTAGAATTTGATGCTGTTTGGAGAGGAATGGCTACACTAGCAGGTAGTTGGATTGGGGGTGGTGCAAATCAAACAGCTATGTTAGAACTTTACCAATTTAATCCAGAAAAATATGGTGCAATGATCACCGTAGATATAGTTGTTGCCAATATCTGGATGGCTTTTATTTTACTTGGTGCAGGTAAAAGTGACAAAATTGACAAATGGTTAAAAGCAGACTCGAGTACTATTGATAATCTAAAAAATAAAATGGAAAATTATTCTTCAGCTGTTGAAAGAAATACCACTTTTCACGATTTAATGAAAATAAGTACCATTGCATTAGGAGGAGTTGGAATAGCGCATTTTTCGGGGTCTATTTTGTCTAAATGCAATAATTATTTTCCAATTTTTAATGATACTGTTTTTACAAGTCATTTTTTCTGGGTGGTTGTTGTCTCTACTACTCTTGGACTAGGATTTTCCTTTACTAGATTAAGATCTTTAGAAGGTGCTGGAGCATCAAAAATTGGAAGTGTATTTATTTATTTACTTGTTGCAATTATTGGTATGAAAATGGATATAACCAAAGCAGTAGAGCAACCTCTTTTAATTGTGGTTGGTCTAATATGGATGATATTTCACGTAGGTCTTTTATTTGCAGTAGCAAAAATTATTAGAGCGCCATTCTTTTTCTTAGCCGTAGGTAGTAAAGCCAATGTAGGTGGAGCAGCTTCAGCTCCGATAGTTGCATCCGCATTTCATCCTAGTTTGGCTCCAGTAGGAGTATTATTAGCTGTTTTAGGATATGCTTTAGGAACATATGGAGCAATATTATGTGCTACACTTATGGAAATAGCAAGTCCTTGAAAAATTAAAATAAATTTATGTACAAACTATTACTTATTATTACAGGATGGAAAGTTGATACAAATACACCAAAAGAGTATAAAAGATGTGTATTGGTTGGGGCACCTCACACAAGTAATTGGGATTTATTTTATGCCATTTTACTACTAAAAACCCTTAAAGTTCCTTTCAAATTTACCATTAAAAAACAATGGTTTAGATTTCCATTTAATCTTATTATTGGTCCATTGGGAGGAATACCTATTAATACTAAGAAAAAAGAGAAAAATGGAAATGTTAAAATAATGGCTAATTTTTTTAAAAAAAATAAAGAATTTGCAATGGCTATAACACCAGAGGGCACAAGATCTTTACGAGAAAATTGGAAAAGTGGATTTTATCATCTTGCTAAAGATAATAACCTTCCTATATGTTTTGGTTACTTAGATTACAAAACTAAGATTGCCGGTATTGGAGGACCAATATTTACAACTGATGATAAGAATTCGGATATGAAAAAAATCATGGAGTTTTACAAAAACAAAAAACCCAAATATCCTGAGAAATTTTCTTTAGATAAGAGATTTATTTAATTGTATTTTTTTTGTAGAAAAAATGCATACATATAACATGGGGAAAACTGATTGAAGAAAGAAAAATAAAAAAATAAGCAATACTCTTATCAGTAGGTAAATTCAAATAATAAATAGCGATAAGGTAAAGAAATATTGCGCCTATATTAAAAGGTAAGGCATTCTTAAACATCTTTAAGTGACTATGCTTTAACTTGTTTTTTAAATGCATCCACCCAATTCTACTATGCTGAAATATAAAATAAAGACCAAAGGTTAGTAGCAAGCTCTCTTTATTAGACAATAAAAAGAAAGCTACTATAATCAACCATTCTAATTTTTGAAAATAAATTGCTAATAAAAAAGGGAGGATTAAAAGAATATTACCAGCTAAAATATAATTAAAGCTAACTATTGGAACTTTAATATTCATTATTAATAATATTTTAGAGAACTCTTCAAAATGAATTAAAAACAGAGAACTAAATAGAACTATTCCCCATAATATAGCTATCGTATTAGATTTTATCCTCCAATTGTTAATCTCTGTTTGACCAAAATGCCAAGCAGAGTAAATTAAGAAAAATACCAAGCCTAATGTAGGTATCCAAAACCATATTAATAAAATAGGAACCATCATCAGTAAATAATAAAAAACAAACTTTAAATTAATGGTGTTTTTTTTACTTATAACTTCTGTTAAATGATCCAAAGCACCGTGTGGAATTCCTATTATTAACAAACCAAAAGTTAAAACTGCTAAGTTATTTGAGGACAAATTTAGTAGTTCGTTAGATGCGCTACTTTCATCTAACAATATATAGACAATCATAAGAATTGGGAAAATAAGTTTTTTAAATTTCCAATAAAGCCAATAAAATATAGATTTTATGAATATTCCAATTTGTAATTTATAAAACATAGATAGTTCTTCTTTAAAAGAAGTTTTTTCGTCTAAGAATTGTAAAACAAAGTAGGACGATTTCACATTAAATAATCTTTCAAATATCGGCTTTCCTTTGGCTGGCCAAATAGTGAGAATTATTAATAGTAACTGATCATAGAAAAGGAATCTTTTATTGGGCTTTAACTTTTTAGCTTTCAAGACACCTTGGTTACAAATCAATTTGGCATGGCGATACATATTTTTGAATGCATAGCCTGTACTCGGCTTTACATTACCTGCCCTAGTTCCAATGTTTACCCATTTTTTTCCTGAAGATTGTTCTGGCAAATTGGAACTCATTGGGATTACTCCTTCTTCTTTAGAAATGACTTTATAAGGTCCAAAGTTATTAGTAATGAATTTGTCTAATTCTTTCTCTGCTTCCAATTTGTCAATTATTTTTTTACCAAATCTTGTCAGTTCGATCAATGCTGAATTTGAGGTATATGGAAGTATATAAACAAACTGTGTAGATTTTTCTTGAGATATTCTAAAATCCATCATGTGGTAAACACTTTGGTCTAGTTCCTTTTCTTTTAATTCAACTTTTAATCCAAAAAATGATTGTGAAATATTATAATTTCCGTTAGGAATATTTTTAAAATCTGGCGGTCTACTATCAAAAATCCAGTCTGATGTATATTTTTTTTCTAAGGTATTTATTTTTAAGTTTTCTTTTTCTTCTATTTTAAGTACTTTTTCTCTACTGTGTTCTATATTGTGTTGAAGCATTATTTTTCTTGTCCAATTGTATAAATCAATACTGTCTACATGAAAATATTCAGTAGGATCTATAGAATTACTTTCATTATCATTGATTTGAATACTTGTCCAACTTTTAGAAATGATGTTGGAATAGTTTTTATATATATCGTCATTTCTATTGGCCCAAAAACAAAAAGTCTTGTCATTCTCAAGTTTTTCACTCGGCTCAATAATTAAAAGCTTTTTATTATCTAGCAAAGAATTTTTAGCCATTTCAATTAACAATATGCAAGTACTTGCACCCCAGCCAACAAAAATTATATCGTAATGGTGATTTTTCAACAATATTCAATTTGAGTTAGACAATATATAACATTTAGCAATAAAAAAATTTTAAATTAGAGTAATTAAAGACTTTGCAAACTCCTTAACTTAATTAATTGAAATTATTTTAATGACATAAATTATTGCCTGACTACAAACTATATATTCTAAAAAAATGAAAATAAAAAAATCACTTTTTGTCCTATGGATATTCTCTATTTTATTATCCTGCAGTAACCCTCAAAAAAATGTAAAAGAAACCATAATCTATCCTATCACAGAAAAAAAAGACGTTGTAGATAATTATTTTAACATTGAGGTAAAGGATTCATACAGATGGTTAGAAGATGACAGGTCTAAAGAAACAGAGTCTTGGGTAAAGGCAGAAAACGAAACAACTTTCGCCTATTTAAATAATATTTCATTTAGATCGGACTTAAAAAAAAGACTAGAATACCTATGGAATTATGAAAAGATAAGTGCTCCATTTAAAGAGGGAGAATTCACTTATTTTTATAAGAATAATGGTTTGCAAAATCAATATGTAATATATAGGCAAAAAGAAAATGAGTCTGCTGAGGTTTTTTTAGACCCTAATAAATTTTCAAAAGACGGTACAATTTCTTTAGGAGCTTTAAGCTTTTCAGACTCTGGTAATATTGTAGCCTATTCTATTTCGGAAGGTGGCAGTGATTGGAGAAAAGTTATAGTAATGGATGTCTATTCAAAAGAAATAATGGAAGATACTATAGTAGATGTTAAGTTCTCTGGACTTTCCTGGAAGAAAAATGAAGGATTCTTTTATTCTAGTTACGATAAACCTCAAGGAAGTGAACTATCTGCTAAAACCGATCAGCATAAACTTTATTACCACAAACTAGGAACATCACAAGATGAAGATCAACTTATATTTGGGGGAACAGACGATGAAAAACATAGATATGTTGGTGGAAATGTTACCGAAGATGGTAATTATTTATTTGTTTCGGCAAGTGTTTCAACATCAGGAAATAAATTATTTATGAAAGACTTGTCTAAGCCCAACAGCGATTTTGTAACCATATTAGACCACACCAATAGCGATACATATGTGATGGAAAATGAAGGAAGTAAATTGTATTTAGCAACCAACTTAAATGCTCCTAATAAAAAAATAGTAACTGTAGATGCTTCCAATCCATCTGCTGAAAATTGGGTAGATTTTATTGCTGAAACAGAACATGTTTTAAGTCCTTCAAATGGTGGTGGATATTTCTTTGCAGAGTATATGGTGGATGCTGTTTCTAAAGTAAAGCAATACAATTATAAGGGTGAAATGATTTTAGATATAGACCTTCCAGGAATAGGAAGTGTTGGTGGATTTAGCGGAAAAAAAATGGATACTATTTTATATTATTCTTTTTCAAACTACAAAACACCCAGAACCATTTATTCTTACAATCCTAAAGAAGGAGAATCTAAAATTTATAAAAAGCCAGCAGTTGATTTCAACCCTGATAATTATGAAAGTAATCAAGTATTTTATAGATCTAAAGATAGCACTGTTATTCCTATGATTATTACTCATAAAAAAGGAATAAAATTAAATGGTAAAAATCCTACTATTCTTTATGGCTATGGAGGTTTTAATATTAGTCTCACACCATCATTTAGTATAGCCAACGCAGTTTGGATGGAACAAGGTGGAATTTATGCTGTTGCTAATCTAAGAGGCGGTGGAGAATATGGGAAGAAATGGCATAAAGCTGGAACTAAAATGAAAAAGCAAAATGTTTTTGATGATTTTATTGCTGCTGCTGAGTTCCTAATAGAAAACAACTATACATCAAGTGAATATTTAGCTATTAGAGGTGGTTCTAATGGTGGGCTTTTAGTAGGAGCCACAATGACCCAACGTCCTGATTTAATGAAAGTTGCACTTCCAGCTGTTGGAGTTTTAGATATGCTTCGTTACCATACTTTTACTGCTGGAGCAGGATGGGCTTATGATTATGGTACATCTGAAGATAGCAAGGAAATGTTTGAATATTTATTAGGCTATTCACCCGTTCATAATGTTAAGGCGGGAGTTGAATATCCAGCTACTTTAGTGACAACAGGTGACCATGATGATAGAGTAGTTCCTGCGCATAGCTTTAAGTTTGCAGCCGAACTTCAGTCAAAACAATCTGGAAGCAACCCTACGCTTATTCGTATTGAAACAGATGCTGGCCATGGAGCAGGCACACCAATAAGCAAAACAATTGAACAATATTCAGATATTTTTGGTTTTACATTGTACAACATGGGTTTTGAAGAACTTCCGAACAAATCAGTTATAGAAAATAACAATTAAGTTGTATAGTCTTTGATAGAAACTGTTTTATAAAAGAAAAATAATTTTATCTTCGAAGCAATTATGAGAATCATCATAAAAAGTGTATTACCCTTATTGATAATTTTTGGGTTCTTAACTGCTCAGTCTCAGTATGCTACTGTTAGAGGAACTGTCTACGAAAAAGAAACTGGAGAACCTTCTTTTGGAACTAATGTCAAAATAAAAGGAACTGGGACAGGTTCTTCTACAGATTTAAACGGCTACTATCAAATCAATAAACTTCCTGAGGGAAAGATTACTCTTGAAATCACCAATATAGAATTTAAAACTATTGAGTACACCATTGAATTAAAGAAAGGAAAAATCACTACTCAAAACTTTTTCATGGAAGTTAATGATGAAGTTTTAGAAGAATTTGAGTATAGTGCAGAAGCAGAAGAGAGAAAAACTGAAGTTAAAATGTCTGTTATTACTGCAACTCCTAAAGACATGGCTAGAGTTGTCGCCATTGGTGGTGAACCAGACTTTGCTCAATATTTGCAAACAACTCCTGGGGTTGTAACTACTGGAGATCAAGGAGGACAAATGTACATTAGAGGAGGTTCTCCTATTCAGAATAAAGTGCTTTTAGATGGTATGACAATTTATAATCCTTTCCATTCGATTGGTTTCTTCTCTGTTTTTGATGTAGATATTATGAGAAGCGCTGATATTTACACTGGAGGATTTTCAGCAAAATATGGAGGTAGAATTTCTTCGATAATGGATATAACCACTATAGATGGTAATAAAAAAAGGCATAAAGGAAAAATTTCGGTAAATCCATTTGGTTCTAAATTAAAAATTGAAGGTCCAATTAAAAAACTAAATGAAGACAATAATAATTCAACTGCATCCTATATTTTTTCAGGAAAGACATCCTATTTAGAACAAACATCCAAAAAACTTTATAGTTATATAGATTCAAATGGATTGCCATTTAATTTTACAGACTTATATGGTAAAGTTTCTATTAATGGAACCACTGGAAGTAAAGTCAATTTTTTTGGATTTAGCTACAACGATAGAGTTAGATATAAAGCAGTTTCTGATCTAAACTGGAACTCTTGGGGAATTGGTTCTAATTTTGTGGTAGTTCCGGCTAGTTCACCAGTTCTAATAATGGGAAAATTTAATATTAGTGATTATAAAATCTCACTAGCAGAACTAGACCCCATAAATCAGGGAGAAACATTAGAACCTAGAGAAAGTAGAATTAATGGATTTAATCTAGGATTTGATTTCAAATATTTTCTTGGTGAAAACGAAATTAAATACGGAATTGAAGTAAATGGATTTACTACAGATTTTAATTTCTTTAATAGTGTTGGCAGAAAAATTGAACAAAATAATAATACCACGGAGCTTGCTGGTTATGTTGATGCAAAAATTATTAAAGGACTTTTAGTTATTAATCCAAGTTTTAGGGCTCAATACTATGCTTCCTTAAGAAACTTCTCTCCAGAACCTAGAATAGGTTTAAAATATAATATCTCAGAAAAATTCAGAATTAAAACTGCATCAGGGGTTTATTCTCAAAATTTAATTTCTGCAAATTCTGATAGAGACGTTGTAAACTTATTTTATGGATTCTTATCTGGACCTGATAATTTACAAGATTCTATTTCACTAGATAATGGAAAAACAGTAGCAAGAAAACATTCTCTTCAGAAAGCAACCCATGCAATTTTTGGATTTGAATGGGACTTAGCAAAGCACCTGACCTTAAATGTAGAGGGTTATTATAAGTGGTTTAACCAGCTAAGTAATGTTAATAGAAATAAGTTATATGAAGAAAATGATGATGCACCAGACGTTCTTAGAAAAGATTTTGTTATCGAGACAGGAGACGCTTATGGAACAGATTTTGTTCTAAAGTATAGCAATGATAAAACCTATTTATGGGCTGTTTATTCGCTAGGAAAAGTTTTAAGATGGGATGGTATTAGAACTTACTCACCACTATTTGATAGAAGACATAATATAAACCTTGTAGGTACACAGAATTTTGGAGAGGGATGGGAAGTTAATGTTAGATGGAATTTTGGAAGTGGTCTTCCGTTTACTCAAACTCAAGGCTACTATCATTCAATAGATTACTCCCAGGGTATAAACACCAATATTTCTACTGTTAATGACGATCAATTGGGAATTATTTATGCAGATTTAAATCAAGGAAGGTTATCTTCTTATCACAGGCTAGATATAGCTGTAAAAAAACACATAGAGTTAAGTAAAAACTCTACAGTGGACGTGACATTTAGTATGACAAATGTATACTCGAGAAAAAATATTTTTTACGTAGATAGAATAACTACTGAAAAAGTTTATCAGCTTCCACTTCTCCCTTCATTAGGTGCAAGTTGGAAATTTTAAGTTCTGTTTTTTTTTAAGATATTGGAATTAAATATTAACTTTAATTCCCGTATCAAAATCTACATACGGAATGTCACTATCATCTACTAAATATATTTTTGTCACTGGAGGAGTAACTTCTTCGTTAGGAAAAGGAATTGTTTCAGCCTCTTTGGCTAAAATTTTACAATCAAGAGGGCTGAATGTTACCATTCAAAAATTAGACCCATACATAAATGTAGATCCTGGCACCCTAAATCCTTATGAACATGGAGAATGTTATGTTACAGAAGACGGTGCTGAAACTGACTTAGATTTAGGCCATTATGAAAGGTTTCTAAATATTCAAACTTCACAAAATAACAATGTCACGACAGGAAAAATATACCAGTCCGTAATAAACCGTGAAAGAAATGGAGACTATTTGGGAAAAACTGTTCAAGTAATTCCACATATTACCAATGAAATAAAAGAACATATTTTAAAATTAGGTAAAGGGAACAATTACGATGTTGTTATTACGGAAATAGGTGGAACAGTTGGCGATATAGAATCTCTTCCATTTATAGAGTCTATAAGGCAATTAAAATGGGATTTAAATCAGGATGTTCTATTTATTCATTTAACACTAATCCCCTATTTATCCACCTCAGGAGAGCTTAAAACAAAACCTACTCAACATTCTGTAAAGGCTCTTTTAGAATACGGAATACAGCCAGACATACTAGTTTGTCGAAGTGAGTACCACTTGGATGATTCCATTAGAAATAAGATTGCACTTTTTTGTAATGTTGAGAAAGAGTGTGTAATTGAGTCTATAGATGCAAAAACAATTTATGAGGTTCCTATACTAATGCTTAAAGAAAAATTAGATACTGTTGTTTGTGAGAAACTAAAAATTAAAATAGAAAATAAACCAAGTTTAACAAAGTGGAAGAAATTTTTAAATAATTTATATAATCCAAATCAAAGTATTGAAATAGCATTAATTGGAAAATATGTAGAACTTAAAGACTCATATATTTCAATAGCTGAATCATTAATACATGCGGGAGCAAGAAATAAAACTAAGGTGAACTTACATTGGATACATTCATCAAAACTGGAAACCCAAGATTGTGAATCCGTTTTAAAAAATATTCATGGAATAATAGTGGCTCCAGGATTTGGTTCAAGAGGTATTGAAGGCAAAATAAAAGCTATTCATTATGCCAGAACAAATAAAATACCCTTTTTGGGAATTTGCTTAGGAATGCAGTGTGCAGTAGTTGAATTTGCAAGAAACGTTCTAGAAATGGAAAATGCCAATTCTATAGAAATTGATTCCGAAACAAAATTTCCTGTTATAAGTATGATGGAACAGCAGAAAAAACTCAAAAAAATGGGAGGAACAATGCGACTTGGTGCATACAAATGTGATATAGAAAAAGGAACATTACTGCACAATATTTACAAAAAAGAAACTATTTTAGAAAGACACAGACACAGATTTGAGTTTAATAATAAGTACGTAAAAGAATTCGAATCCAAAGGATTGATTTTTTCTGGGAAAAACTCAAAAAATCAACTTATGGAAACTATTGAAATCAAAGACCATCCATGGTTTATTGGTGTTCAATATCATCCAGAATACAAAAGTACAGTAGAAAATCCGCATCCAATATTTCTTGGACTGATTGAAGCTGGCTTAAAACAATCTCTATAATTTATTAATGTCACCTGAAGAAATAGTTCATAAAATGATGGGTAATGATCTATTTAGCAAATGGCTGGGTATTGAAATCATTTCTATAAAAAAAGGATATTGTAAGTTAAGCTCAACCATTTCTAAAGAAATGACCAACGGATTTAATTTGGCTCATGGGGGGATTTGCTACAGCCTAGCGGATAGTTGTTTTGCATTTACTGCAAATTCGTTGGGTAAAATTTCATTAACGAAAAGTGCAGAAATTACATACTTAAAAAAAGTAGAACTTAATGAAACAATATTTGCAGAATGCGAACAACATCAAAAAGACAGTAGTATGTTTACAGTTAATATATTAAATCAGAAAAAAGAAGAAATTGCTATTTTTAAAGGAATTGCACATTTTACAAATAAGGATTGGATTTAATATATACTACAAGTTTATTTTGAACTAACTTTAAATAAAAACAACTATGAAATCAGCATATATTTTAGATGCAATTAGAACACCTATCGGTTCTTTTGGTGGTTCATTAAGTAATCTTAGAGCAGACGATTTAGCTACAGCTCCTTTGATAGCACTAATGGGAAGAAATCCTAAAGTAGATTGGGAACAATTAGAAGATGTTATTTTAGGATGTGCTAATCAAGCTGGAGAAGACAATAGGAATATTGCTCGGATGGCTTTACTCTTAGCCGGTTTGCCCTATAAAATAGGAGGAGAAACAGTTAATAGACTTTGCTCGTCAGGAATGGCTGCAACAATACATGCTTATAGGTCTATAAGTTTGTCTGAAGGTGATTTATTTATTGCTGGTGGAATAGAACATATGACTAGAGGACCATTGGTTATTTCAAAAGCATCCAAAGCTTTTGGAAGAGATGTAGAAATGTATGATTCAAGTTTTGGATGGAGATTTATCAATCCTAAAATGAAAGAACTATATGGAACCGATGGAATGGGCCAAACTGCAGAAAATTTAGTAGACCTCTACAAAATATCAAGAGAAGACCAAGACTTATTTGCCTATAATTCTCAAATGAAAGCCACAAAAGCTAAGGAAAATGGCAGGCTAGCTGAAGAAATTTGTTCTGTTAAAATTCCTCAAAGAAAAAAAGATGATTTAATATTTAAATCAGATGAATTTATAAAACCACATACTTCACTTGAAAAATTAAAAACTCTTAGACCTGCTTTTAGAAAAGAGAATGGAACTGTTACTGCAGGAAATTCTTCAGGACTAAATGATGGAGCTGCAGCTTTAATAATTGGAAGTGAAAGTGCAGCAAATAAGAACCATTTTACTCCAATGGCAAGAATAGTAGGTGCTGCAGTTGCAGGGGTCGAGCCAAGAATTATGGGAATAGGACCAGTTGAGGCAAGTAAAAAAGTTTTAAAAAGAACAGGTTTATCGCTTGATCAAATGGATATAATTGAAATTAATGAGGCATTTTCTGCTCAAAGCTTAGCTTGTACAAGAGCCATGAATTTAGAAGATAATGACCCGAGAATTAATCCAAACGGAGGAGCTATAGCTTTAGGACACCCTTTAGGGATGACAGGAGCTAGGTTATTACAAACTGCTGCAATTGAACTCCAGAAACAGAATAAAAAATATGCTTTGGTAACCATGTGTATAGGCGTTGGGCAAGGTTATGCAACTATAATTGAAAAACCGTAAAAATGATTTTTGAATTTAACGGAATCAAACCTGTAATTGACTCAAGTTCTTTTATTCATCCTCAGGCAAATGTTACTGGAAATGTGGTCATTGGAAAAAATGTTTATGTTGGTCCCGGAGCTGTAATTCGAGGAGATTTTGGAAAAGTAATTATAAAAGACGGAGCCAATGTTCAAGAAAATTGTACTATTCATATGTTCCCTGGCGTAACAGTTACTATTAATGAAGGCGCACACTTAGGTCATGGTTGTATAATTCATGGTGCAACTATTGGATGTAATTCACTAATTGGAATGAATGCAGTTATTTTAGACGATGCAATAATAGGAAAGGAATGTATTGTAGGTGCATTAACCTTGGTTAATAGTGAGATGGTAGTTGCTGACAGAAAAGTAATAGTTGGCAACCCTGGTAAAATAATTAAGGATGTTAGTGAAGATATGATTGCATGGAAATCTGAAGGAACAAAAATATATCAAAGTTTACCAAAGGATTGTCAAAAATCTCTTAAAGAGACGGTACCACTGGCCAAACCAGTAAAAAAAAATGAAAATTATTCTGACCAATACAAAACTTGGAAGAAGACCAAAA
Source organism: Flavobacteriales bacterium (assembly GCA_038108155.1). GTDB lineage: Bacteria > Bacteroidota > Bacteroidia > Flavobacteriales_D > Parvicellaceae > MED-G20. Next base: position 21,775 of record JAYNHP010000029.1, read on the forward strand.
AATAAATTTCTTTATTTTAAGACTCTATTACAAGAAATTATTTTCTTTCATCCATTCATCATTATACATTTTACCAACATATCTACTTCCTGAATCATGAAGTAACACTACAACTACATCTTCTTTCTTAAAATGCTTTTCTAATTGAATTACACCTCTTACTGCTGCACCACAAGAATTTCCTGCAAAAATACCTTCTTCTCGAGCTAATTTTCTTGTGTATATAGCAGCGTCTTTATCTGTAACTTTTTCAAAGCTATCAATTACATCAAAATTTACATTTTCAGGAAGAATATCTTCACCTATACCCTCAGTTATATAAGGATAAATTTCATTTTCATCAAAAACTCCAGTTTCGTGGTATTTTTTAAAAACTGATCCATAGGTGTCAATTCCCCAGATTTTAATTGCTGGATTTTTTTCTTTTAAATACTTTCCAACCCCAGAAATTGTTCCCCCAGTTCCAACCCCAACAACAAAGTGAGTAATTTTTCCGTTGGTTTGATTCCAAATTTCAGGTCCAGTTTGCTGATAATGAGCAATAGAATTTGAAGGATTGTCGTATTGATTCACATACCATGAATTGGGAGTTTCCTCGGCAATTCTTTTAGAAGTTGAATAATAAGACCTCGGATCTTCAGGAGCAACATTGGTTGGACAAACTACTACTTCTGCACCTACTGCTCGCAGAATATCAAATTTCTCTTTTGACTGTTTGTCGGTGGAAACGCAAATTAGTTGATATCCTTTTACTATAGCTGCTAATGCAAGACCCATGCCTGTATTTCCTGAAGTTCCTTCTACAATGGTTCCTCCAGGTTTTAATCTGCCGTCTTGTTCTGCATCTTCTACCATCTTAAGTGCCATTCTATCTTTTACAGAGCTTCCAGGATTAAAAAATTCTACCTTGGCCAAAACAGTAGCTTCTATACCTTTAGTAATATTATTAAGTCTTACTAGAGGAGTATTTCCAATCGTTTCGAGAATATTTTTTGCGTATTGCATTGTCTATTAAATTAGGTTGTAAAGGAACAAAATATTTAAGGAAATTACTCTATAAAAAAACGATAGAATAATAATGGATAATAAGTAAGTATAATTACTGTCCTAGTAAGTCGCGAGCTTCTTTAGATGTAATAATATTGTTTTTGAATTCTCCAACTACAAAACAATCTATTAGTCCATTTGCAACTAATTTTTTTCTAAAAATCAATGCATTTGAATAATCCATGAAGTCACCCATATAATACTTAGTATATCCTTGACCTGCATTGGTAATAGCATTTACATTTCCTAATTTTTTAAAGTTATCTAGAATATCTTCAGGCACTTTTTCTTTAAAGGCACCAACTTGAATCTTAAAACGAACCATTTCAGAGTCTATTGGATTTTCGGAGGGATTGGAAGATAATTCAAGATTTTCAGAAAAGTCTTTCTTAACTTCAAAGCCAGCTTCTTTTAAAGTAATTCTTTTTCCATTTTGGAAAGCAACAATAAAAGCATCGTTATAACCTGTAAGAGTTAAATCAACTTTATGAGATGCAGCCTTGGACTTATCTGTGTAGGATCCTGAGAAAAACCTGTAAAGACCGTCATCTCCTTTTATACCAACAACATTAGGTATATCTTTAAAGGTAGATTTTTTAATTTTCCTGTTAAAAGCTCCTATTTGAACTCTAAAAGTTGGAGAATTATCGTTGGGTTTGATTAATGGAACAAATTCACCTGAACTTTTATTTTTAGTTGATTTATTTGGTGAAGAAATAGGTGTCTTCATTATTTTATCTACTTCTTCTTTCTCTAAAGTAGTGATTTTATCATCTGAGGAAATTTCAACAATTCCCTGAACATTAACATTATTATCTCCTAACTCCTTTATTTTGGCAGATAATTCGTCTTGATCATACCCTCCTAAAACATACATTATTGAATCGCCTGACTCCTTAACTTGAAAATCTCTATCCGCTAATTTCTCCCAAAGTTGTTTAGATGAAACCCCCTGAACATCAGAGCCAATGACAATAAATAATTTTTTTTCTTGCTTTTCAGCTGGTTCTTTGTTACGATTAGCATTAATTATTTCTTCAATTGTCAACTTTGATCTAAGTGGGCCAGCATAAGATTTGTTGTAAATAGTATCCCAATAAGAATACTCTCCGGTAGTATCTATATATTTTTTGAACGCCAACATAAAATCGTCTTCTGTCATGGTAACTCCATCTTCGTTAACAATTGCACCCTCAAAAGTTAATAACTCCTTATCCTTAGAATTTATAACTCCGTCAATATCATCATCTAGAGGACATCCAAACTGATCGACAGGTGTATTTGGTGGAGTTTTAGCACAAAAATCAATATGATCTGCAATACTATCTCCATCAGAATCAATAGTATCTTGTAAAAGTAAATTCATTGATATTTCATCCATTAGAGGATCAAGGGGTGGTTTTTCTTTTTTTGCATTGAAGTCGTAAGCAACAGCAATATGAGTAAAGAGTAAATTATCTTTCCCAAAACCTAATGGGAAATTCCCAGAGTTATTAATCCCATCCATATAATCTGTGCTAGTAAAATGAATTGCACTACCAACTCTAAATTTAATTTTATTGCCTATGTGTACATGTGCTCCAATTTCAAATGGGATGCCAAGCGTAACATTAGATTTTTCTTCATTATATTTATTTAATGGAGGATTATCTCCATAAAAGATACTTTCATCACTATCAAATATATCATCCATATCCGTATCAATTTCAGAATTATATTCAATGGATTCAATTCCTAAATGTATGTATGGCTCTAAAATATGTCCTTTTTTAAGTAACTGGTTAAAATTATAATTGAAAGTAATTCCACCAGATCTAATAGAGGAACGAAATAAAAGACCATTTGGCGTAGGGTATAATTGGCTTTCTGTATTTTGATTTACACTTGTACGTCCAAGCATTGCATAAAATGCAACATCTAAATAATCGTTTATGGGATTTACTAATCTAAGAGTATATGAAAAACCACCTTGAAAAGGAGCCCTTTTAATTCTATCTTTTCCCAGAACTGTGTCACCTACATCGCCAAAAAAGGACAATGTTCCTATACCAATTGACAACATTGGTTTATATAATTCTTCTTCGTTAGAAACTGATTGAGATTTTTTTGTTTTTTTGATGTAATCTTCCCAATAATTT
>JAYNHP010000030.1:0-24139 GCA_038108155.1 Flavobacteriales bacterium
TTTTTTTAATAAATTTTGAAAAATCTCTTGGTTTCTTCTCTGTTTTTAATGCAGATGCTATAAAAAATGTTTCTCTTATAAAAGGAGGAATGCCATCTAACTATGGCGGGAGATTGTCTTCCGTACTAGACATTACCATGAAAGATGGCAACTACAAATCATTTCAGGCAGATGGTGGAATAGGAGTAATAGCATCTAGACTAACCCTTCAAGGGCCGATTAAAGAAGATACTGCATCTTATATCATTTCTGGAAGAAGAACTTACATTGATGTTTTGGCAGAGCCATTTATTCCCGAAACTTCTCCATCTAAAGGTTCAGGCTACTATTTTTTCGATCTTACTGCAAAACTAAATTGGAGGCTTTCAGATAAAGACCGATTGTATTTAAGTAGTTACTTTGGAAGAGACATTTTTTCATTTAAAAACCAAGATTTAGATTTTAATTTCAATGTTCCATGGGGAAATGCTACTGCTTCGCTCAGGTGGAACCATTTATTTAATGATAGGTTATTTGTAAATACTACAGCTGTTTTTACAGATTATAATTTTGCTTTTGAAGGCGGTTCTAATGGGTTTAACTTTAGGTTAGGTTCCGGAATAAGAGATATAAACCTTAAGCAAGACTATACTTATTACCACAACTCTTTACATAATTTTAAGTTTGGTTGGAACTATACTTTTCATCGTTTTGTTCCATCAAGTTTATCTGCAAGTTCTGGCGATGTTGAATTTAATACTATAGATGAGGTAAAGATTTTTGGAAACGAATATGCTGTTTACTTTCAAGACGAATGGGATATTAATGAAGACTTAAAAATAAATATAGGATTTAGACTTTCTGCTTACCAGCACATTGGCCCTTTTACAAGATATTATAAAAACCCTTATAGCGGAGCTACAGATAGCACAACCACTTATTCCAATTTTGAATCTATTAAAACTTATTTTGGGCCAGAGCCAAGATTTTCTGCAAGATATTTACTACCTGATAAATCTTCTTTTAAGTTTGGATTTGCCCACAACTACCAATATATTCACTTGGCATCTGTTTCATCGGTTTCATTACCTACAGACTTATGGTTTCCTAGTACCGAAAAAGTAAAACCACAGGTGGGAACACAGTATAGCATAGGCTATTTCAGAAATTTTTTGAAAAACAACTACGAAGTTTCAGTAGAAGCTTATTATAAAGATTTGAATAATTTGATTGAGTACAAAGAGAATTCTTTTCCAGAAGATAATTTAAATAACAACGTAGATAACCAACTTACTTTTGGCAACGGATATTCTTATGGAGCTGAATTTTTTATTAAAAAACGAACTGGCGATTTCAATGGCTGGATTGGTTACACATATTCTAAAACCATGAGAAAATTTGATGCTATTGATAATGGAGAATGGTTTCCAGCAAAATACGATAGAAGAAACGACCTTTCATTGGTTGGACAGTACCAAATAAATGATAGAGTAAACATCGGAGCTGTTTTTGTTTACGCTACAGGCAACGCTATTTCACTTCCCGAAAGAAGGTGGTTTTCGTTAGAAGAAAATAGAATTATTACTGTTTGGAGTAAAAGAAATCAATACAGGCTTAACCCTTACCATAGACTAGATATTTCCTTAACCATTGACGCCAAGCCTTTTAAGGAAAAATTAAATGCAGAAACCAATAAAATGGTGAAAGTAAAAAAGAAGGTTACTTCTTCTTGGAATTTTTCTGTTTACAATGCATATAATAGGGCCAATCCATATTTTATATTCTTTGATTTTAGTGGAGATCCTCTTCTAGGAACTGCAGAATTTGGAGCAAGTCAAGTTTCTCTTTTCCCAATATTGCCAAGTGTTACATGGAATTTTAAATTTTGATGAAAAATATATACTACATATTGTTAATTGGTCTTTTGGGATGTACCAAATCCATAGTGTTTGAATTACCAGAAATTGAACAGACTATTGTGGTGGAAGCTACCGTAGAGAGTGGATTACCTCCAAGAGTTATTTTAACTAATAGTCAAGGCTATTTTGAAGCATTAGACAGTACTATTCTTTCCGATATTTTTATCCACGATGCAGATGTAGTTCTAAGCGATGGTGTAGAAAGCTTTTCTTTGCAAGAAATTAATTTTAATGGAGTTTATTTCTACACTTCTTTAGATTTAGATGCAGTTGGTCAATTTGGTAAATCTTATTCACTTTCAATTGAAGTAAATGATAAGAATGTTTATTCAACTACCACAATTCCACATCCACTTTTTATAGATAGTTTATGGTTTGATAAATATGTAGCTTATGATTCTTTGGGTTTGATAGGTGCTAGGTTTAGTGACCCAGATACTTTAGGCAATTGTTACAGATGGTTTGCTCAAAGAATTAATTCTTACACTTACAATTATCCTCCTCCTTTTGACAATGTTAAAGGAACCATTAAAGATTCTCGTCCTTTGCCACCGATAGGAAGTTCTACAGACGACAAGTTGTTCAATGGATTGTCTTTTGATTTTATTTTTCCTAGGGGAGAAGACGGTTTGTCAGAGGGACCTGATGATAATGATATTGAAGCTGGATTTTATAAAATTGGCGATACAATTTTGGTGAAATCTACTACTACTACTTATCCAATTTACTTGTATGTGAGGGCCATGGAAAATGCTGCTGTTTCCAATGGAAGTATTTTTTCTTCACCAGGAAATCTTCCTTATAATGTGCAAGGAGATGGAATTGGGATTTTTTATGGGTATGGAGTTTCTTACGATACTTTAATTTGTGAATAAGTTTTTTTCGCATAGCTACTCATAAATAATATATTTGAAATCTAAAAAATTATTTATGTCAACTATTGAAAAAGTTAAGTGCTTAATTATTGGTTCTGGTCCGGCAGGATTTACTGCTGCAATTTATGCTTCTAGAGCAAATATGTTTCCAGTTTTGTACCAAGGAATACAGCCAGGAGGTCAGTTAACTACTACTACTGATGTGGATAATTTCCCAGGTTATGCCAAGGGGGTTAACGGTACTCAAATGATGGTAGATTTAGAAGAACAAGCCAAACGTTTTGGTACTGATGTAAGATCTGGTATGATAACAAAAGTTGATTTTACAGGACCGGTACACAAGGTATGGGTAGACAATAAATTAGAAATTCATTCAGATACTATTGTTATTTCTACTGGTGCTTCTGCAAGATATTTAGGTTTGGATTCAGAACAGCATTATTTATCTAATGGTGGTGGTGTTTCCGCATGTGCTGTTTGCGATGGTTTCTTTTACAAGGGACAAGAAACGGTAATTGTTGGTGCAGGAGATTCAGCTTGTGAGGAGGCATCTTATTTAGCAAATATTTGTACTAAGGTAACTATGCTGGTAAGAAGAGACGAATTCAGAGCTTCTAAAATAATGGCTGATAGAGTAAGAGGAATTGAAAATATCGAAATACTACACAATACGGAATTAGACGAGGTGTTGGGTGATGGAAATGTTGTTACGGGTGCAAGAGTAGTTAATAACAAAACCCAAGAAAAGCACGAAATATCTTGTACAGGGGTGTTTATTGCGATAGGACATACACCTAACACCAAAGTTTTTAATCCATGGTTAAAAATGGATGAAAACGGATATATAGTAAACAATCCAGGTTCTTCTAAAACCAATGTAGATGGTGTTTTTGTTTCTGGAGATGCTGCAGATCATGTATATCGTCAGGCGGTTACTGCTGCTGGTACAGGCTGTATGGCTGCACTAGATGCAGAAAGATATTTGGCTGCTAAGGGTTTGCATTAAGAATTAAATAGTTTTGATTAAATTCATCAACTATGATTCGAAGTATATTTCTTATACTATTTGCAATAATTTTCTCTAACATTTATTCCCAAGAAAAATGGAGGGGAAACACCACTCCAACCTATAGTGAATTAATTACTCATCTTAAGAAAATTTCTAGCTTACATACTGAAGTAGAACTTTACAATATGGGACCATCAGACTATGGTTTGCCTATTTATGTCTGTATTGTAAATGGAGCAAAAGATTCTATCAACACCTTCAAAAAAGCTAGGGAAGAGACAACTATTTTATTTAACAATGCTATTCATCCAGGTGAGCCAGATGGTATCAATGCTTGTTTAATTTGGTTAGAAGAGCTTTTAAACAACAAAAAAAGCATTAAAAAATTACCTGTGGTTGCTTTTGTTCCAGCTTATAATATTGGTGGAATGCTCAATAGGTCTAGTAATAGTAGAGCCAATCAAAATGGGCCTAACGAATATGGTTTTCGGGGAAATGCTCAAAATTTAGATCTAAATAGAGACTTTATAAAAATGGATGCGGTCAACTCTTTTACTTTTGCTAAAATATTTCATGTATTAGATCCAGATGTGTTTGTAGACAACCATGTTTCTAATGGTGCAGACTACCAATACGTTTTGACCTATATAAGTTCTCTAAGAGAAAGATTGGCACCAAGTTTAAATAATATTATTTACGATGGAATTTTACCAAACTTAGAGAAGAATTTAAAAGAATATCATAATATAGATTTATTTCCTTATGTGGATTTAAATGGAAAAACACCAAATGAAGGAATCGTTTCTTTTAACGACCTTCCACGATATGCGATGGGTTATGGCTCTCTATTCCATTCTATAAGTTTTACAGTAGAAACCCATATGCTAAAACCATTCCCTCTTAGAGTAGAGGCTACCTTGGCTTTCATGAAAGAATTAATTAAGTGGACTTCATTAAACAAGTCTTCGATTGAAAAATCCAGAGTAGAAGCTAGAAGATTTGTAATAGAATCGCCATATTTAAAGTACAACTACATTAATTCTTACAAAAAAGATTCTATACTTTTTAAGGGATACGAGCATTCTTTTCCAGTTCATAAAATAACTGGCCTTAGTAGACTTATGTACGATACTAACAAACCATACACTAAATATGTTCCCTTTTACAATAGTTTTGTTGCAAACGATTCTGTGCAACTTCCAAAATTCTATTATATAACCGCTCAGGAAAAAGATGTAGTAGAAAGATTATTGGCCAATAAGGTTAAAATGACCAAGACGCTTCGTGATACTTTAATGAATCTTGGGGTATATAGAGTGGTTGATTTCACTCCGTCTAAAAAACCATACGAAGGACATTTTAAATTAAAAAATATCAAAATACAAAGAGATCAAGAACCAGTTCAGTTAAAGAAAGGGGACTGGATGGTAGATTCTAATCAAGATGCTGCACTTTTTATTCATTCTGTACTACAACCAGAGCTGGAAGACGCTTACTTAAGCTGGAATTTTTTTGATAGTTACTTACAACAGAAAGAATATTTTTCTAGCTATGTTTTTATAGATAAGATAGAAGAGATTTTAGAAAACGATCTTAAGCTAAAAAAAGAATACGAACTAAAGAAAAAAGAAGATGCTGCTTTTGCTAATTCTGAATGGAACCAGCTGTATTTTATTTATAAAAGAAGTGCTTATTTCGAAAAAAGCTACAATAGATTACCTATTTACTTTCAATAAAAACCAATTTTAATTATCCTTAATTGATTTCACTTTCTCTGTAAAAACATATAGTAACATATGTGTTTTCTTCTTTGAGTTAAGCTCTGACGGTCCAGTATAGATATAGTTAATTTTAAGTTCTGGATGGTTTTCTTTAAAAGTATTGATGGTGGTTTCCCATACCAATTTATCGGCTAAAAATGGAAAGTCAAATTTGTATACATCCTCAATGACTTCAATTCCATCAACTGGTGCACTTACATTGTTAAAAGTCTTACTAGAAAAGTCTATAATGGAAATAGAGGCACCTGCAGTAATTAAAATACCAATTGCTATTGCAATTTTCAATCCTTTATCAACTTTGAATTCTAATAACTTACCATCAGAACTAGAAATATATTTAAATAAAACCCAAGATGCTATTAATATTAGCCAAAATAATCCATGCTCCAATAGTTGAAATCGATCGCCAAATATCTGATCTGCAATCGAAAATAAACTAAATAAGGTAATGGATGTGAAAATGGCTCTAAAAAACCATTTCTGAGAAAGAGATTCTTTTCCTTTTAAAAAGTTTATACTAGCCAATAAATAAAATACGAAGTTCAATCCTTCCAACGAAGAAACAAAAGCCAATGCTATCGTAGCAAAAATAGGGTCTTTCAATCCTAGAGATCCAAAAAACTTAACAAATAATGCGAAGAAATCTTTTCCTACCCATAAATGATGTACATCAGGAATTATCTTATCTAGAACACTCAATCCCCAAAAAAAAGTCCAATAAAACAGTATTGAAAATCTTAATATGTTTTTTTCTTTCATAATTTATCCTCCGTCATTATATAAAAAATAAGACCGTCTGCTTTTTTCAACCTAAGCGGATTTGGAACTGTATAAATGTGATTTATTTTTTTTGTTGGATTCTCAGATTTAAACTGGTCAATAGTTTTTTCAAAAACAACACTTCCACCAAGAAAAGGAAAAGAAACTTTATATATGTTATCACCAACTTGCTCAGCAGTTAATGCATCTGTTCTTCTGCTAAAAAAATTATAATTATAATTAAATATAGAAAAGCAAGTGGTTGAAACCAACATTAAAGAAATTACAAAAACTAGTATAATTTGTTTTTTATTAATTGCCATATTTTCTTTTTCTGAATTGTTCTCTAATCTTATAAAAGCCACCCAAGAAAAGAGTGTCAAAAACCAAAACAAAGTGTGTTCTAATAATTCAAATCTATCTCCAAAAATATGATCTCCTATGGAAAAAATAGTGAAGGTGATAAGTGTTAATACTATACCTATGAAAAACCAAGTCCTTGATGTTTCATTTTTCTTCTTCAAGTAATATAACAGTGCACCAGTAAAGAAAACAAATGCAAAAACTTCCAACGCTGCAGCCACAATCAAAGCAAAATTGGCTATGGCTGGTGATTCCAATCCCGCAGAAGCAAAAAACTTCTGAAATTGAGCAAATCTGTCTCTACCAACCCATAGGAATAAGCTACCGCCAATTATTTTATCTACAATATTAAATAACCAAAATATAGACCAGTAAAAAAGAATGGAATATCGTACTAATTCGTTGGTAGGTATTTTTTTGTCGACAAAAGAAATTTTCATAAATGTAAATAAGAAACTAATCTACGATTTTCTTCTTTTAAGAGTACTTAATAAATTTAAGAAACTAAAATTATAAGGGTTTACTACTATGCTTTTCCGGAAAAAATCTCTAATCCCTCTTTGTAACTTGCTATTGCTCTATTTCTTGCAAATGCATGTTCTACCACAGGATTTGGATAAGAAAATTCATTCAAATCTTCTACCCATTTATTGATATAAGTATTTTGTTTATCAAATTTTTTAATCTGTTCACTTGGATTAAATACTCTAAAATAGGGTGCAGCATCACATCCTGTACCAGCACTCCATTGCCAATTACCATTATTGGAAGAAAGCTCATAGTCTAGAAGTTTTTTGGCAAAATAAGCTTCTCCCCATCGCCAATCTATTAGTAAATGCTTGCATAAAAAACCTGCAGTAACCATTCTAACTCTATTGTGCATAAAACCAGTTTGGTTAAGTTCTCTCATTCCAGCATCTACAAGAGGATATCCAGTTTCTCCTTTGCACCATTTTTCAAATTCTTCGTCGTTATTTCTCCACTTTATAAAATTGTATTTAGGTCTGAAATTTTCGTGAACTACTTTTGGGAAATGCCACAATATTTGCATAAAAAACTCTCTCCATATAAGCTCACTTAAATAAGTATCGTTAAGGTCTTTTACCTTACTTACTATCTCTCTTATACTTACTGTGCCAAACCTTAAATGAGGACCAATTTTAGAAGTGCTGTCTAGAGATGGAAAATTTCTTGTTTCTTCATAATTATGGACTCTATCCAAACTAAAAGGAGGTACTTTTATGGAAGACTTTTTAAAACCTAATTCCTCCATACTTGGAAACTCGTGGTTAGATTTACAGAATTTTTTAGAGTTTAATTTTAATTCTAAATGAAATCCTTCCTCCTTAAACTTTGCCAACCATTTATTTTTAAATGGGGTAAAAACAGTGTAGGGTAGACCATCGTTTTTTACCACTTCATTTTTTTCAAATATAACCTGGTCTTTAGAAGAAATAAGTTCTGATCCATTCTCTAACAGAAGTTTATTTATTTCTTCATCTCTAGCTATGGCATATGGTTCGTAATCTCTGTTAGTGTATACTTTTAATTCAGGATTTTCTTGAGATAGCTGTTTGAAAACATCTAGCGGTTTTCCATAGAAAATTTTTAAAGAACTATTATAGGAAATTAGTTCTTTATTAATTTTTTGTAATTCGTGGTAAATAAAATTAACTCTTGGGTCATCATTGGGCAACTCATCAATAATCTCTTTATCAAAAATAAATATTGGCTGTACATCCTTAGATTTTAAAAGGGCTAAATTAAGACCAGTATTATCCAATAATCTTAAATCTCTTCTAAACCAAAAAATTGTCATTTTTAAACTTTTAAAGTAGACATCCCACCGTCAACATGAATTATTTGACCAGTTATATTGTTGTTTTGTAATAGAAATTCTGCAGTTTTGGCTACATCAGAAGCAGTATTTATTCTTTTACTAGGGTGTCGTTCATTAGACCTTTTAATAGCATCTTCGTTTCTTAAAATTCCTTGAGCTAGTGGAGTATCTGTAAGGGTAGGAGCAATACAATTAACTCTAATTTTTCCAGCAAATTCTGCAGCTAAAGACCTAGTTAATCCTTCAACAGCTCCTTTTGCAGATGCAATTGATGCGTGAAAATTCATTCCTTGTTTTACAGCAACTGTACTAAACAAAATTATAGATGCATTTTCAGCTTTTGATAAGTTTCTTAGATAATGTTGAATAACTTTTACCGCCCCCAAAAAGTTAACATCAAAATCATTTTGAAAGTCTTCTACTTTTAAAGATCTAAAAGGTTTTAAATTTATGGTTCCTGGACAGTAAACTATTGAAGATATGTCTTCAATATCTGGAAAGTTACCCTCTGAAACATCTAACTGGTAATGAACGTGGTTATTTGAATTTACGCTGTATGCTTCTCTACTAAAAAGTACACATTCTTTATTTTCTAATAATTGAGCAATTTCTTGACCAATTCCTTTGGTTCCTCCGACTATTAATACTTTACCCATTGTTAAATTTTTGTTCTAATAATTTGTATCTGTAATTAAAAATTTTCTTTAGTTGTGGAATGACAATTATAGGAGTCATTATTCTTCCTACTAGTCCGAAAGGCACTTTAAAAGAAACCTTATCTGTCATTTCTACTTTGTCTCCTTTTTGTAAAAAAAGATGTTCATGATGCCACATTTTATACGGCCCAAACCTTTGCTCATCTACAAAAAACATTTTGTTGTTGATATGGGTAATTTCAGTCACCCAGTTTAGATTAATTCCTAAAATAGGGGCGACTTTATAAGAAACTATTTGTCCAATATACATCTGATTTGGTATTTCTGAGGTTATATTAAATCCCATATCTTTTGGAGTTATTTCACTTAAGTTTTTTGGATTGGAAAAAAAGTTCCAAGCTTCATCCAAACTGATGTTTAATTCTTGACTAACCTTTAATGTGTTAATTCCAGAATGGCTACTAAATTTAATCATGAATTTAAATAATGGTGAAATTCTTTTTTAGTATTATCATTTTTGAATTTTCCAGAATAAAAAGAGGTGGTAGTAGAAGATGTTTCGTCTTTAATTCCTCTTGAAGAAACACATAAATGTTTAGCATCTATTATTACAGCAACATCTTCAGTTCCTAAAATTTCTTTTAAATCGTTACCAATCTGATTAGTTAATCTTTCTTGAACCTGAGGTCTTCTAGCGAAATAATCTACTATTCTATTAATTTTAGAAAGTCCAATAACCTTTCCAGAAGAAATGTAAGCTACATGTACTTTTCCATATATGGGGACAAAATGATGTTCGCAATTAGAATAGAAAGTAATATTTTTCTCCACCAGCATCTCATTGTATTGATATTTGTTTTCAAACAAAGCTGTTTTTGGTTTATTGGCTGGATTTAGACCAGAAAATATTTCTTCTACATACATTTTAGCTACTCGATAGGGGGTTCCTTTCAAAGAATCATCTGTTAAGTCAAGACCAAGAGTCTCCATAATTACTTTAAAGTGTTCCGAAATAATTTCTTTTTTCTTTTCATTTGAGATGTCAAATGCATCTTTTCTAATTGGAGTCTCAATGGAATTACTCACATGATCATCTCCAACTTCATCAAAATTATTTTCTGACGAGGTTTCAGGCTGGGTATACAACAATGTTTCTTTCAGTTTCATAAAGTTTAATTTTAAGTTCGAATTTATCTTCCAACTTTTTTCTAAGTTTATTGTAAATAACTTTGATTATATTTTCTGCAGTAGGATTTAAATCTTTAAAATCTTCTACATCAAGATTTAAATTTTTATGGTCAAATTTATCAAGAACTTCTGTTTTAATCAAATCAGATAAAGTTTTCATATCGATTAAATATCCACTTTCTTGATCAACCTCACCAATTACAGTCACTTCTAAATCATAGTTGTGACCATGGTAGTTTGGGTTATTGCATTTTCCGTAAAAAGAAATATTCTTCTCATCTGTCCAATTTGGGTTGTGCAACCTATGGGCAGCATTAAAGTGTTCTTTGCGTATAACTGCAACTTTTTTCATTTTGTTTATTGTTTAGGCTTCAAACTTAAACAAAATGTTTAACATTTCAAATAAAGGATTAAACAATTTAAATATTATATCTTTTATAATGTTCATATATTCGTCGCAAAAATATGGATTAGTGGATTTTATCATTGAAATAATTGCAGTGTTTTCCGGTATTATAAGCGTTTGGTTTGCTAAAAAAGAAAATATTTTATTGTACCCGGTGGGAACAATAAGCGTTTCTCTATGGATATATTTATGTTGGGTTGGTCAAATATATGGCCAAGCCGTAATTAATTTGTTTTTTTTATTGATGAATATTTATGGCTGGTACAATTGGTCTAGAAAAGATAATTCTGACCTAAATAAGGTCAAAATAAAATTTAGTTCTATCAAAGAAAATATTATATACGTTTTAGTAGCTGTATTATTAACGTTACTAATATACTGGTGTCTTTCAAATATAGAAATCCTAGATTTTGATTGGAAATTTGTTTTAATTGAGTCTTTTATTACCGCCCTTAACTTTATAGCAATGTGGCTTACAGCTTGGAAAAGAGTAGAAAACTGGATTCTTTGGATTGTTGGAGATATATTCTGTATACCTCTTTTTGTTTTCAAAGAATATTATTTAAGTGTAGCTCAATTTTCTATATTTATAATTATTGCATTTATGGGCTATTTTGAATGGAAAAAAAAGGCATTAAAGAATCGAGAAATATAGTAATTACTGGGCCAGAATCTTCTGGTAAAACTACTTTGTTTGAACAATTAAAAACCCTGTCAGGATTTAGTTTTATCCCAGAAAAATCTAGAACCTATTTAGAAAAAATTGATAGACCGTACCATTACAACGATATATTACAAATAGCCAAACAATATGTCAAAGAACTTGAATTACTAAGTCAAAATAAATTATCTGTAATCTCAGATACTGACTTACTAACGCTACAAATTTGGTGTGAATACAAATACAAAAAGTGTCATCCATTCATAATAGAAAATATTAAAATAAATCCACCTGATTTATATTTAATTTGTAGTCCTAATATACCTTGGGAATTTGACCCGCAAAGAGAAAATCCAAACGACAGAATAGAACTATACAATATCCATTTGAATAAAATAAAAGAAATGGGAGTTAATTTTGAAATTATTGAAGGAGACATTCCCAAAAGATTTATTCAATCAAAAAAATTATTACAAAATTTACAATTTTAAAATTAATTTATACTTTTGAAAACTCAATAGGGGGTGCTGTAAAAGGCTGAGATTATACCCATTTTCTGTTATATAGCAGAATGTAACTTGATCCAGATAATGCTGGCGAAAGGATGTTAAATGTTTAAACCTTGTGTTTTCTTACCCCCAGTAAGACACATTTAACCAAAATAAAATGAAATACAATTATTTAATACTTACCATTGGCGTTTTTGGTTTTTTAAATGCCCAATCTCAATCAGATTCTAGTAAGATAACACTAGATGAATTTGAAGTCACTACTAATAGAGTAGGTGAACAAAGTCCTGTTGCTCATGAGAATATTTCTAAAGAAGAAATTGAAGCAAACAACCATGGAGTGGATTTGCCAATACTACTAGATCAAGCTACTTCTATTGTAACAACATCAGATGCAGGTGCTGGAGTTGGCTATACAGGAATTAGAGTAAGAGGAACAGACGCTACAAGAATTAATGTAACTGTTAACGGTATTCCTTTTAACGATGCTGAATCTCAAGGAGTTTATTGGGTGAATATGCCAGATATATCTTCATCTACAGACGATATTCAAATTCAAAGAGGAGTTGGAGCATCTACAACTGGCGCTTCAGCTTTTGGTGCAAGTGTTAATTTAAGTACTTTAAGCACTATAAATTCTCAAAATCCATACGGTGAAATTTCAAATAGTTACGGGTCTTTTAATACCTTAAAAAATACCGTTAAACTTGGAACTGGTTTGATAGATGGTAAATGGAATTTTGAAGGAAGATTATCTAGAGTTGCTTCAGATGGTTTTATTGATAGAGCTTCTTCCAAATTGAACTCCTATTATTTATCAGGAAGTTATTTAGGGGAAAAGACATCTATTCAAGCAGTAGCTTTTTCAGGACAAGAGGTTACTTATCAAGCATGGTATGGAATTCCTCTAAGTTTTTTAGAAGAAAGTTACAACGATAGTGGACAAACTTACAACCCTTACGAATATGAAAATGAAGTGGACAATTATAATCAATCACATTATCAACTTCATTTTACTAATAAGCCAAATAGAAATATAAAATTAAATGCTTCTTTGCATTATACTAGAGGAAAAGGCTACTTTGAGCAGTACAAGGGAATAGGTCAAAATGCTTCACTAAATTATTACACTCAAGAAAGTTTAATGGATTATGGTTTAGAAAATGTTATAACTAGTTCTGGAGATACTATTTCTGAGACAGATCTTATTCGCAGGAGATGGTTAGATAATCATTTCTATGGGATTGTCTATTCTGCTGAATATTTTGGAGAGAATTTCCAATTTACTTTGGGTGGAGGTGCCAACCAATATTTAGGCGGACATTATGGAGAAGTAATATGGTCTCAATATGCAAGTAATGGTAATATTAGACACAGATATTACGATAATGATGCTACTAAAAATGATATTAACGTATATGGAAAATTAAATTATGATTTAAATTCAGATTTAAGTGCCTATGTTGATTTGCAACAGCGTATTATAACCTATGATTTTACCGGATTAGACCAAGACGGTAGTGAATTAGATCAAACTTCAAAAATGTCCTTCTTCAACCCCAAATTTGGTTTCAATTATTCACTAAACGAAAAAACTAGCCTTTATGCTTTTGCTGGTGTAGGTAATAAAGAACCAAGTAGAGACGATTTTACTGAATCTACACCAAATGATAGACCATCTCACGAAAGTCTATTAGATATTGAGATTGGTTATAGATATTTTTCAAAAGCAGTAAGTTTTTCTGCCAATTTTTACAATATGCAATACAATAATCAATTGATTCTTACTGGTGAGTTAAATGATGTTGGTTCTGCAGTTAGAGTAAACATTCCCGATAGCTACAGAAGAGGTATTGAGTTAACAGGAAGTTTTCAACTAATGGATAAACTTCTTTGGAGATTAAATGCAACATTTAGTGAAAATAAAATAGCAGAGTTCAAAGAGTTTATTGACAATTGGGATACAGGTGTTAAAGATTCAGTTACTCATGTAAATACAAATATTGCTTTTTCACCATCTATAATTGGTGGAAGCCAATTAATTTTTACTCCATTTAATTCCGATAAAAATGGAAAGATAGATTTGGCATTGATAAGTAAATATGTTGGAGATCAATTTATTGATAATACATCCAATGAATATGCGAAACTAGATTCTTATATAGTAAATGATTTTAGAGTAAGCTACACTGTTAAAACAAAACTATTTAAAGAAGTTATAATTAGCTCTTGGATAAGAAACTTGTCAAATCAAAATTATATTTCAAACGCATGGGTTTATAGATTTAATACTACAAGTGACCCAACAACTTACGACCCATATGCAAATGCTGAAGGATCTGGGTCTAATAGTTACAACCAAATTGGTGCATTTAATCAAGCAGGAATTAACTTCTTTGTTGGATTGAATTTGAAGTTCTAATTAAATATCTATTATTTTAAATGAGCTAGACTTAGTTCCACAAGCTCTTTAAATGACTATTTTTTCTTTTGCATAGGATTGCTAGAGGGTCTATCGCGTCTATTTTTATACTTGTAAAGCTCAAACTTAGATGCTTCTAATTGCTGAGGCCAAAAATTATTAGATCTGTCTGTATCTGCAGTTTCCATAAATGGATCTAATTCAATCTGAGTTACCTCTTTATCAAAAGCAAATACCTTAGATATTTCTAAATCATTCTTTTTCCAAATTTCTGCAGGTATTTTAATTACCTCATTTGAATTATCTTTAAATGAGAAGTTTAAAATAATAGGCATCACAAGTCCTCCGATATTGGAGAATTTAATTTCGTAAAAGTGTTGATTCTTCTTCAAAATTTCTTTTTCTTCATCATTAAGATTTTTATTGAATTTTTCATATTTCTTAATTTCTTTTTCTGTTGCTTTATACCTGTCATAGCTGGTGTAAAAATCCTCAAGTCCTTTATCTATTTCTCTGTAAGTAACAATATCCTTATTTCTTTGATTGGATATATCTTTATTGTAAACTTCAACAAAATTCATCTTACTTTCTTTTTTGTTAGATACTGGATTTTGGTCGTTTATTCTATAATACTTTACTTTCTCTAATCCAATATCTACATGGTCTGTTGAATAAAACCAACCCCTCCAGAACCAATCTAAATCTACAGAGCTAGCATCTTCCATAGTTCGAAATAAATCTTCAGGATTAGGATGTTTAAACATCCATCTATTAGAATACATCTTAAAAGCATAATCAAATAGTTCTCTTCCCATTATGGTTTCCCTCAAAATATTCATTGCTGTGGCAGGCTTTCCATAAGCATTATTTCCAAATTGATGTATAGACTCGCTATTGGTCATAATTGGGGAAATTCTATCTTTATCACCTTTCATATAATTAACAATTTTATAAGCAGGTCCTCTTCTAGAAGGATATCCTTTTTCAAATTCTTGTTCTGTTAAATATTGTAAGAATGTATTTAAGCCTTCATCCATCCAAGTCCACTGTCTTTCATCTGAATTAATTATCATAGGAAAATAATTATGTCCAACTTCATGAATAATAACTCCAATCATTCCATATTTTGTTCTTTCAGAGTAGGTTCCATCTTCTTCTGGTCTTCCGCCGTTAAAACAAATCATAGGATACTCCATTCCAATCCATTTGGTGTGTACAGAAATTGCAACTGGATATGGATAGTCAAAAGTATATTTTGAGTAACATTTTAAAGTATGTGCAACTACTTTAGTACTATATTGTTCCCACAAAGGGTTGCCTTCTTTAGGATAAAAAGACATTGCCAAAACATCTTTAGAAGATTGTTTAACAACCATTGCATCCCAAATAAATTTTCTCGATGATGCCCATCCAAAATCTCTGACATTTTCTGCTTTAAAGTGCCAAACTTTCATAGACTTAACTACACTTTTTTCATTTTTAATGGCTTCTTTTTCATTTACAATAAAAACTGGCTCTTTTTCACTTTTTCTCGCTTTTTCCAATCTTTCTAATTGTTCTGGTGTTAATATTTCATTTGCATTCACTAATTCTCCTGTCGCTGCGACTACATGATCGGAAGGAACAGTAATTTTTACATCATAATCCCCAAATGGAAGTGTGAATTCACCACTTCCTAAAAACTGCTTATTTTGCCATCCCTCGGTATCGTTATAAACACACATTCTAGGAAAAAATTGAGCTATAGTGTATAGGTAATTTCCATCTTTTTCAAAATATTCGTAACCTGATCTTCCACCTATTTCCAATCGATTATTAATATTGTACCACCAATCAATACTAAACTCAAAGCTCTCTTTAGATTTAAGAGGTTTGTCTAAATTTATTCTCATCATGGTTTGGTGAATGGTGTACGATAGAGGTTTACCATCTTTATTTAATACTTTCATAATATTAAATCCACCTTCAAATTCAGGATCCATATTGAGAATACTCCTTGTATTAATAGACTTAATATTTCCTGTTTGAATTTTATAACTATCAGAGTTTTGAGCACGTTTGTTTTGGTCTAGTTGAATCCATAAATATTCTAATTTATCTGGACTGTTGTTATGGTATTTTATTGTTTCACTTCCAGTTATTTTTTGTTGTTGATCGTTCAATGTAATGCTCATTACATAATCAGCTTCATTTTGGTAGTATTCATGACCAGGTGCCCCTGCTGCAGTTCTAAAAACATTTGGTGATGCAACTTCCTCTTTTAGTTGTTTGAATTTATTGTAGTTCAAATTCTTATTTTGAGCAAATAAAAAAGTATGCGATAAAGCAATTATAAAAATCGATAGATATTTATTGAAAGACATAAGATTTTTTGTTTTTATTGAAAGTGAAACTTGATTTTATAAAGCCATTTAAATTTACAATGTTTTGCTGATTGGGTAACCAATTAACCAACAAATCATTATTTATATTGATATAATTTATGCTTTTTTTGTACTTACCTTCTAAGTAAATAAGTAAACTACCATCTAGATTTATCTCATTGCCTATAATTTTAAGCTCAGTTTTTGAGTCCTTTTGAGAAATTGAAAAATGATTGTCCAAATAGATTTTAATTTCATCTGAATCGTAATATTCTTTTTTCTCTTTGAATATTGATTTTATGGATTTATTCATTTCTTTTTCATAAACATATTCAAAATCATGGGCTATTAGTTCAATACTAATTTCTAATGCTTCATTTTCTTTAGCCATAATTTCGGTAATTGATACATATGTTTCGTGTTTTGATGGCGAAAAAAGATGGGTAATAAATAATAAAAATATGTTTAAATAAATTTGCATTTACAATAATGTTATTTCGTTAGTTTATGAATCTGTTTTAGTTTTAAAGCGTAATTTTTAGACTTTAATTTGTCAATTTTCTGATTGTCATTAAATATGAATTTATCTACGATATAAATCTTCTTAGGTTGAATCTTTTTGTCTTTTAATAACTTAATGGATTCTATCAATAAATTTATTTTTATTTTCTTTAATGCAATTAAGATAATTTCTTCACCAAATTTATCATTTTTAATTTTGTCTACGAAGAAATTATTATCACCTAATGATTTTAAAATTTTATTTTCAACCCCCTCAGGGTTTATTTTTAGTCCTCCAGAATTAATGATATTATCAGTTCTATTTAAAAAAAGAAACTCTTTATTATTTAAAATCTTTACTTTATCATTAGTTACTAAGTTTTCAATTTCTAATTCTTTAGAATTTATAATTAATTGATTTTTATTGTTTGCTTCAACTTCAATATCATGTAGACACTTATAGGGTGTTTTATCAGTACAGTTTTTAAGATTTCTTATTGCGATATGAGAAATTGTTTCTGTCATACCGTAAGTTTGAAAGCAGTTTGTAGTTAGATTTTGAATTTTAGATATTAAGTTTTTAGATACCAATCCTCCTCCAATTATAGCTAGTTTTATTTTTTTAAACATTTTTTTCTTTTCCAAAAGAGAATTTAATTGTAGCGGTGTAAGTGCAATAAAATCTATTTCTGTATCTAGTTTGTTAATAGGATTTATAGATGGCTTACATAACACAATCTTACTTTTGGATAAAATGGCTCTTATCAATATCATTTTCCCACCTATATATTTCATAGGTAAACAGCTTAGAAAGGTAGAATTGTCTTTAATCTCAAAATAGCCCAACGTATTTTTTGCACTTGCTATCATTTGATTTTTATAAATATTTACTTTTTTGGGACTTCCTGTAGAACCAGAGGTAAATACGGAAATTCTATTTTCTCTTGATTTCCAAAATGACAACAACTTATAAATTTCCGGATCTATTTCATCTAAAATAGCTTTATCAAGATTAAATATTTCTTTATAATCGGTAGTTATCATTTGACTTTTTCAAAATTTGACAAATCCCATGAGTTATTTTTTTTATAATAAATATTTTCACCTTTAATTTCTAGAGGAGATGGAATATTATTACTGAAAAGTTGTCCAGTTCCTAATCCTTGGGGAAGGTTGAGCTGATAATTTGCACAAAACTGGGCAATAGCACTTAGTCCTACATTAGATTCTAGAGCAGATGTTACCCACCAATTTATATTATTTTCTTTAGCAATATTAATCCATCTTTTGGTTGCCTCAAATCCTCCAATAAGAGTGGGTTTTAAAACAAGAAAATGAGGTGAAACATATTTAATAAACTCATTTTTTTCTTTTTTTAATTGTATTAATTCCTCGTCTAGAGCAATTGGAATTGGAGATTTTTTGCAGATTTCTTTTAAAGAATCCCATTGATTTATTGCAATAGGTTGTTCAATAGAATGAATCTCTAATTTTCTTAAGGTGTTTAATTTTTGTAAAACATCTTTAGTGGAGAATGCTCCATTTGCATCCACCCTTATTTCTAATATTTTAGAATTAAATTGTTTTCTAATATTTTTTAAAATGGAAATTTCTTCTTTAAAATCAATAGATCCTATTTTTAGTTTCAAACAACTAAATCCTTTTTCAATTTTAGATTTAATTTGATTTACCATAAAATCTCTATCCCCCATCCATATAAGCCCATTTATTTTTATTGGTTTTCCCTCTACAAATGAATTCTGATAAATTATTCTTTTTCCCCCGTTTTTCAGGTCATTTAGTGCATTTTCAATACCAAAATTTATGCTTGGAAACAAGGATAAATCTAGACTGGATAAATCATTTATAGATTTTTGAACTTTTTTTAGTTGATGCATCATTTTATCCCCAGATTCTATACTAAGTCCTTCAATTGGCCCACATTCTCCCAAACCAAAAATACTTGGGTCATGCTCATGGTATATTTTGATGAACCATGTTGGCTTATTTTTTAAGATTCCCCTTGATGTTCCACCTGGGGTTATGAATTTAAGATTGTGGTAAAATATTTCAGCAGCTAACATTTAAAACCTTTTAAAAAAATTAGTTATCCAACTTGCTAAATTCAGAGTTGTTACTGATAAACTCTGGAATTATTTTTTTCAAACATTTTACAATCTTATCACTTTCTTGAGTTTGGATAGATAGTTCTATTTCATCAATGATTTTTACAGTTTCATCGAAATTACTAGTAGTAACTTTACCTATTAATATTTTTGGATGATGTGTTTTTGAGGTAGTTTCATTTTTATTTAATGTTTCTTCAAACATCTTTTCACCTGGTCTAAGTCCAGTGAATTTCACTTCAATATCTTTATTTACTTTCAATCCTGCTAATTGAATCATTTTATGTGCTAAATCAATTATTTTAATACTTTTTCCCATATCAAAAACATAAATTTCTCCACCATTTCCCATGGAAGATGCTTCTAAGACCAATTGGCAAGCTTCTTGTATTGTCATGAAGAATCTTGTTACTTCAGGGTGTGTGACTGTAATTGGTCCGCCATTATTCAATTGTTTTTTGAATAAAGGAATTACCGAACCATTACTTCCCAGAACATTTCCAAACCTTGTTATAATAAACTTTGTTTTATGGTTAGAATTTAATGACTCACAGTACATTTCTGCCAATCTTTTAGATGCACCCATAACATTGGTTGGATTAACAGCTTTGTCCGTAGATATTAGAACGAACTTTTCGATTTTAAACTCGACCGCTAAGTCTGAAACTATTCTTGTTCCAATCAAATTGGTTCTTACAGATTCCGAAGGATTAAGTTCCATTAATGGAACATGTTTATATGCCGCTGCATGATAGACAAGATTTGGTTGATGTGTAAGAAAAACTTTTTTCATTCTTTCTTTTCTTGTAACATCTCCAATAATAATTTCAAGATTGGTTTTCAAATTAATCAAATCTTGATTCAAGTCGTAGAGTGGACTTTCTGCTTGATCTAAAAGAATTATTTTCTTGGGTTTAAATTTAGCTAATTGTCTAACTATTTCACTTCCAATAGATCCCGCTGCTCCTGTTACTAGAATCGTTTTATTTTCTATTTCGTCTTTCGTTTTCTGATTAGAAAGTTCAATTGGTTTTCTTCCCAGCAAGTCACTAATATTAATATCTTTTATTTCTTTGGCAGAGAAATTCCCATCATACCAATCTTCGACACTTGGAACTGTTTTTACTTTAATTTGATTTTCTAAGCAAAAATCAACCAAATGTTGTTTGTTTTCTAGTAAAGGGTCTTTTATGGCTATAATAATTGTACTTATTTTAAGTTTTTCAATATGGTACTTTAGATTTTTTGGATGAATTATTTTTTTTCTATCAACCAACAAATCTTCTTTTTTTATATCATCGTCAATAAATCCCTCAATGTTGTAATAGCTATTGTCGTCTTTTTCTAGATTTGTTTTGGTTATCATGCCCATTTTACCAGAACCATAAATTAGAATATTTATTTTTTCTCCCTTTTTTTTATTGGTACTAAAAAAAATTTGTTTGATTGATAATCTTGAAGAAAGTAACAAAAACAAGGTTCCTAAATACTCGATAATAATTATAGATTTTGGAAGAATGACTCTTCCGTCTATGAAATTATACTTCAGAATAGAGAGAAAACTAATTAAAATAGTACCTAAAGTAATTGTGATAAAAATTCGATGGGCATCGTCGTTTGAAAAATGCCTAATAATTCCTTTATGAGTTTTTGCAATTAAAAAACTTAAAAATCTTATAGATAGAAGAACAGGAACTCCTATAATAAGGGTGTCATACTCTTTAACCAAAAAAAGATCGTAAAAGTCAATAAAATCAAATCTTATTAAATACGCTAGAATTAACGATAAAAAAGTTAAGGTAATATCGATTAATAATATTAGTTTCTTTGGGAAATACCATCCTGGACTCATATTGTTGCAAATATAAATTTAAAAATTCAGTCTGAAATTTACTTTACCTATAATTGTAATATAAATCAAAGTATTTATTTACTTTAAGTAGTTATAACAAAATCATTTTTATTTTTACTTCCTAATTTACTAATTCAATTTTGAAAAAGATTTTATTTCTTGCACATCACCGTATCGATAGAAGTCCTGGACAAAGATATAGGTTTGAGCAGTTTTTTGATTTTCTAGAAATTAATGGTATTCAATGTTACTTAGCTAATATTATAAATGAAAAAGATGAGAAAGCTTTGTATCATTCAAAAAATATTTTAAAAAAAGTAAAAGTTGGCGTTAACTCATTTTTTAGAAGGTGGAAACATATAAAAGATATTGAAAGTTTTGATTTAGTAGTTATTTACAGGGAAGTAATTCCAACAAAATCAACTTTATTTGAGAATTACATTTCAAAAAAAAACATCCCTATAGTCTATGATTTTGACGACGCAATTTGGGTGAAAGATGTTTCAGAAGTAAATAAAAAAATCTCTTTTTTGAAAGATGAAAAAAAGATTGAAAAAATTTTACCGCTTTGTAAGCATATAACTTGTGGTAATGAATATTTGGCAAATTATGCTTCAAAATTTAATTCAAATATTACCATTATTCCATCTTCTGTTGATACAGAGCTCTATAGGCCCATTAAAAAACTCAACAAAAATGGCCAAGTAAAAATAGGGTGGGTAGGTAGTCATACGACAGTTAAACATTTTGAAATGATTACCGATGTATGTTTGAAATTAAAACTTAAATATAAAGATAAAATTGATTTTGTACTGATTGGAGATGAAAATTACCACCATAAAAAGCTTGGGATAAAAGGACTTAAATGGGAAAATAAAATGGAAGTAGAGTTGTTTAATTCTTTTGATATAGGAATTATGCCTCTTCCTAATAATGAATGGGCCAAAGGTAAATGCGGAATGAAAGGATTACTCTATATGTCTGTGGGAATACCCTCTGTGATGTCAAATGTAGGAATGAATAAAGATATTATTGAACATGGTGTAAATGGTTTTTTACCAGTTGGTGAAAAGCATTGGATTGATGTATTGTCAAAACTTATTGAAAATAAAGAATTAAGAAAAAAAATAGGGGACAAGGGACGTCAAACTGTTTTAGAAAAATATTCAAAAAATAAAATCAAAAAGACTTATTTAGATTTGTATACCTCCTTAATGAAATAAATAAATGAAAAAAACAGCACTTTATAAAAAGCATATTGAATTGGGAGCAAAAATGGTTCCTTTTGCAGGCTATGAGATGCCAGTACAATATTCTGGAGTTAATTCGGAACATAAAAATGTAAGAGAAAATGTCGGAGTATTTGATGTTTCTCACATGGGTGAGTTTTTGGTAAAAGGAGAAAACGCATTAGAGTTAATTCAGAAAATATCTAGCAACGATGCTTCATTATTGTTTCCAGGAAGAGCTCAATATGCCTATTTACCAAATAATAATGGAGGAATAGTGGACGACATGATAACCTACATGATAGATGAAAATCATTATATGTTGGTAGTAAATGCCTCTAATATTGAAAAAGATTGGGAATGGATAAGCCAGCAAAATAACTGTAATGCTCAATTAGAAAATATATCTGACAATACTTCTTTAATTGCTGTTCAAGGACCCAAAGCGACAGAGCTATTACAGGAATTTACAGACTTAAATCTATCCGAAATTAAATTTTATCATTTCAAACATGGAAATTTTTTAGGGTTCAAAGACATTATTTTTTCAGCAACAGGCTACACAGGATCTGGTGGTTTCGAACTATATATTCCAAACGAAATTGCAGAAGATATTTGGGATTTAATATTTAAATCCAATAGTAAATTTGATGTTCTTCCAGCTGGATTAGCTTCAAGAGATACTTTAAGATTAGAAATGGGGTATTGTTTGTATGGAAATGATATCAATGATAACACTTCCCCTATTTCTGCTGGTCTTGCTTGGGTAACTAAATTTTCTAAATCATTTATAAGTGATGACATAATCAAAAAAGACAAAGAAAAAGGAACAGAATACAAACTAGTTGCTTTTGAATTATTAGAAAGAGGAATCCCTAGAAAAGACTATGAAATACAGGATGTAAATGGAACTCTGATTGGTCATGTAACATCAGGAACAATGGGGCCATCGGTTGAAAAAGCAATTGGAATGGGCTATTTGAAAGCTAATCATACAGAAATAGGAAATAAAATATTTTTAAAAATTAGAAATAAAATTATTCCAGCACAATTAGTTAAGTTGCCATTTTATAAAAAAAATGATTAGGAAACCAAAGTTAGAAGTATGCTTTACTCCACATCTTTTTCCTTTGTATGCTGAGGATTTTGAAGTAGTTGTTGTAATTGATGTTCTTAGGGCAACTTCTGCTATATGTACAGCTTTTCATTATGGAGTAGAAAAAATAATTCCTGTTAGCACTTTACAGGAAGCCAAAGAATATAAAAATAAAGGTTTCTATGTAGCTGCAGAAAGAAAAGGTAAAGTTGTTGATGGTTTTGATTATGGAAATTCTCCTTTAAGTTACAGAAACGACAAGTTAATGGGAGAAACATTAGTTCTCACCACCACTAATGGAACAAAAGCAATAAATATTGCTAAGAACATAGAACATTTATTTATAGGTTCCTTTTTGAATTTAAATGCTATCTGTAAACACCTCACCGAGCTTAATAAAAGTGTATTGTTACTTGGTTCGGGCTGGCAGAATAAATTTTGTTTAGAAGACTCTATATGTGCAGGAGCAATTAGTGAAAAATTACTAAACACAAATAATTTCGAAAGTTTTAATGATTCAACTATTGCTGCTAAGTATCTTTATAATTCTGCTAGAACTAATTTTTTGGATATCTAAAGGCATCTTCTCATAGAAAAAGACTAAA
>JAYNHP010000031.1:0-2202 GCA_038108155.1 Flavobacteriales bacterium
ATGTATTTTACTTAATGGTTCAAGTAGCTTTCTAATGAGGTTTTTAACTTTTATAATTTTCTCTTTTATTTTCTTTAGTATTATACATACTCAGGATTCTAAAAAGATATCAGAAAAATATTTCCCAGATTTTGATATTGAAGTTCCTACCCCTGCTTTTAATAAGAAAAAGGGATTTACAAAGTACTTAGAAATGATGTATTTCTTAGACGAATTGTGTAAAAAATATCCTAATAAAGTATCCTATGAATATATTGGAAAATCTCAAAAAGAGAAAAAAATTCCCATGGTGTATTTAGGTGAAAATAAAGTAGATAATTTTAAGGTTTGTTTTATGGGAGGATTACATGGTAATGAACCTGCTAGTACAGAATCATTATTACTACTTATCCATAATTTATTGGAAGTTGATTCCTTAAAAGATTTAACCAGAAAATTAAATATTGCTATAATTCCCATGGCAAATATAGATGGATATGAAAAGCAAAGTAGATATGCTTCAAATGGACAAGATTTAAATAGAGATCATACGAAATTAACCAATCAAGAAACCATTGCAATTAAGCAATCTATAAGTGATTTTTCTCCGGATTTAATGGTCGATTTCCACGAGTATAAACCTTATAGAGTAGATTTTGTAAATTTTGGAGAGTATGGAACTACCTCATTATACGATTGTATGTTTTTATATTCTGGTAATTTAAATGTCTGTCCTAGAATCAAATCAGTAGTTGAGAACACTTATTTACCCCCAGCAAAATTAAAATTAGATAACAATGGTTTAAGATACCATAACTATTTATCCTCTAAACATAAGAACAATAAAATTTATTTCAATTTAGGTTCAGTAAGTCCAAGGTCAAGCGCTACTTCATTTGCTTTAGGAAATTCTATTTCTATGCTTATGGAAATAAGAGGAGTTGGATTAAATAGAACATCCTTCAAAAGACGTATTTATACAAGTTATCTATTGGCTTATTCCTTTTTAAACACCTCAGTTGACAATTCAAATTATATTAAATCAACTTTAGAGGATTGTAATAAATTTCCAGAAGAAATTACCATTAAATATAAAAAAGAGAAATCTAACTATAATCTCGATATGATAGATGTATATAATCTTGATGTTATTCCAGTTAATATTGTCCTAAATAATGGACTAAAATGTACAAATGAAATTACAAGAAAACGTCCATTTTATTACTTTATAGAGAAAGATTTAAGTATAGTTACTGATAAATTAAATATTTTAGGATTAGATATTGACACTTTAAATCTTATCAAATTATTTCTGAAAAAAAATCAACAGATAAATTTCAAGGCTTTTATGAAAATATTGTTTCTACTAACATAGTTAAAGAACAAAAGGTTTTAGAAAAAGGAACTTTTATTATTCCAATGAATCAAGAAAAATCAAATATAGCAGTGGAAACTCTAGAGCCAGAAATGCTATCAGGTTTTTTAAGATTTAATGTAATTAGTCCTATTGATATTCAAAAAATTCATCGATATACTTTAAATAAAAAATTATGAAAAAGACAATTCTAGCCTTCTTTTTAACATCCTTATTTTCATTAAACTTTTTTTGTCAGGAAGCTCAGTTAATGAACGAATCTAGCTATGAAAAAAACAATAGTTATAAATACCAACTAGGATCGGGTGTCGAATTCAATTTTGACGATAGCACCCATATATTTAAAATAGGGGGGATGGCTCAATCTCGTTTTTTAAATACAAGTTTAAATGATTCACTTTCAGAAAGTTTAAATTATTTTGGAATTAAAAGATCTTATTTTAATTTGAGTGGTTCTTTAAATAATGGTCAGTTTTCATTTCTCATCCAAACAAATTTCAGCGAATCTTTTCCCTTATTAGACGCTTGGATTGGTTATCATCCAAATAAGAATTTAAGTATTTTCTTTGGTCAAAAGATGTCTCCATTTAACAATCTCTCCATGCAGATAATGGAATATGATTTACAGTTTGCATCTAGGAATTATTTGTCTCAAAATTTTACAGAATTAGGTAGAGAGTTTGGCTTGTTTTTAGAAGGAAAGTTTTCATTGGGTAAAATTGGTTTAAAACCTTCTTTAGCTGTAACTAGCGGAGATGGTACTAATTCTTTTGGTAAAAATTCAATTGATAACGATCAAGGTGGTTTTAAATATGGTGGAAGAATGAATATTTATCAACTAGGTTTTT
>JAYNHP010000031.1:2239-23669 GCA_038108155.1 Flavobacteriales bacterium
GAGAAGGACATTATATTGAAGAAGAAACTTCATATGGGATTTTTGTTCCTGAGGGAACTTTTATGTTCTATGATTCATTAGGAAATAGAAAACTACCTAATTATCTAAAAAACTATGTTGATATTTTAGTTAAGTACAGAGGTCTAAACCTTCTATTTGAATATGTAAATACTGCTGCTTATAATTTACAAGGGAGTTCATTAAGCTCCTCTGGATCATCCCTCCTAGAGCCAACACAAATCAGTCAGTACTTAGTATTGGGAAATGCATTCAATCTTCAAGGGGGTTATTTATTTAACAGTGATTGGTCACTAGATTTAAAATATGGAAGATCTTACTATGAGTTTGAAGAAACATATTCTATTTTGCAAAATTACGATTCTATGGGCGCAGGAATTACCAAATATTTTTCAAATAAAGCAGTTAAAACACAACTGATGGCTAATTATATAAATTTCCCTAATAATACTTCTACAAATAGACTTAATATTGAGTGTCTATTACAAGTTATTTTTTAGTATTTATCTTAAATTTTCGGTTATTAAATTAGCAACTTTTTGAATGGTTGGAGCAATATTTTTCTCAGTTATTATATAAAATATTTTTTTGCCATCTATATTTTTACTTTCAAATCTTCTAGGTAATCCTATTGGATTTTCACCTGTTATCATGGCATAAAAAACACAAGCTGCAAGATAAGTAGCATTTGGAGAAGGATGTTTATTATCATCCATGTACAGGTTAATTTCAGGATAATTTTTTTCTATATAATTAAATGCATCCCCAACTGGTATATAAATTGCTTGATTTAATCTTGAAATGGAATCAAGAATTTCCATTGTATTTGATTTTTTATTTTTTGAAATATCTTTTAAATATGGATATTCCCATGTGCCGTATATAAGTGGAATAGAATTATTTTCCTTGGCTAATTTCACAAATTTTCTAATATATTTTGCAGAACTATCTACATTTGTAAGTGGGTTTGTACTGTGGTCATTTAAAACTAAATATTCATACTTTTCAATAGAATAATCTTCTTCTTTATTAAGAATCCAATGCTTAGCTAGATTACTTCCTCCAATTGTTCTTTGATCAACTGTTATGTTTTTATTCCTCTCTTGAAACATGCATTCAATTACCTGAGGTAAGTTCCAATAAAAAGTAAAACTATTGCCAATCATTAAAACCTTTTTGGTTTTAATAGAGTCACTGCTTAAAGCTTGATTGTTAGTAGAAGAATAAACATTAGAAGAAACTAATACAAGAAATAATGCGATATATGACCTAAAAATCAGTTCCATCTACTCTAGTTCCTGGGGAATATAACATTCCTGTACTTGCACTATCGTGTTGTGTGAAATTTCCATAAAGATCTGGAAATCTAGTATAAGATTCATTTGGGTTATTAGAAAGTGCAGTGACATCAAAACTAAATAGAACACTATCGTTGTTATTTTTAACTGTAAGAACATCCCCAGAATTATTTAGATTTAAAACTTGGCCGGAAGCTGCAAAAACCAAAGAGCCACCAAAGTTTCCTGTTGGTGTTCCACCACCAAAAACAACTACTGCTTGTCCAGGATTTAAAATAGTATTTGCAGGGAATTCATGATTGGCAGTATTAATTGACAGCCTATCTGCGTCGTATAGCTTATATCCGCTAATATCTAGACTAGTTGCAGAACTATTAACTAATTCTACAAATTCATCGTCATTAGCATCTCTTATTCCATCACCATTAGCATCCCCCGGACTTCCACTTGGTGGATCATAAAGTACTTCGTTTAAAACAAATCCATAATAAATAGTATCAGAAATATTAGTTGTATCAATGGTATTATCTATAGGTACAACATCCTCTGTTTTTGCACATTTAATATTTAAAGTACATAAAAGAACAGAAAATAAAGAAATATGAAGAATATTGTAAAATAATTTAGATTTCATTAAAAAACTTTAAATCAAATATAATCATTAATTTCACGAAAGTGAAAGTTCTTAAATTCATATTTCTCTCTATTACAATTGTCTTTTCAAGTTGTAGAAAAGCCCCGGACGAAGATGGCACCTCTACTTCAAATCTATTTGATAATAATAATCATGGAGTTTTTGAATTTAACGATTACCAGTCCCTAGCAGATAAGCCAATTAATATTCATTTTTATTTACCTCTTTCTGTAGACAGAACCAATGCTCCTATACTTTTTATCTTTCCAGGGATGAATAGGAATGCAGACGATTATTTAGAAACTTGGATTCCTTTAGCTGAACAATATTCAATTATGGTTTTCTCTTTTGAGTTTTCAGACTATTACTTCCCAAATAGTACTTCTTACCAACTAGGATATGTAAGAGATTTTAATAGTAATTTTACCAATGAAGATGTTTGGACTTTTTCTTTGATAGAACCTGTTTTTGATATGATTAAAAATAATTTAGATTACCTAGGAAATAAATACAATATGTTTGGACATTCAGCAGGTGCTCAATTTGTACATCGCTATGTTCAGTTCAAACCAAATTCAAGAATTAATAAAGCTGTTTCAGCTAATGCTGGATGGTATACCTTACCAGATACAAGCATCTCTTTTCCATATGGATTAAAAGGTACTTCTATAAATTCAAATGATTTAGAAAATTCTTTTTTGAAAAATTTAGAGATTCACTTAGGGCAAAATGATAATAATCCAAATGATCCTTTCCTTAATACAACAGATGGCGCAAATTTACAAGGAAATCACAGACTTTCAAGAGGACAATATTTTATTTTGAATAGTGATTCAATTGCACAAAATATGAACTATAGTTCAAATTGGATTAAGAAAGAGGTTCCTAACGTAGGACATCAGCAAGTTAATATGGCTGCTTTTGCAGCTCAAGAATTATTCTAGTTATATCTCAAAGTCGAAACCTGTCTTTTTAAGAATCTCGTATTTAATCTTATTGAAACTGAACAATTTTGCAGGTCTATGAGATACACTTTTTTGAGTGCTTCCAGTATCTATCAACAATTTCATGGAATTTATTTTTTTTCTGAAATTTCTTTTGTCAAATTTCTTCTCTAATATAGATTCGTATAGATTTTGAAGCTCTGAGAGAGTAAATTTGCTAGGTAAAAGTTCAAATCCTACAGGCTTAGATTTTACATGATTTACCAATTTTTCTTTACATGCAGCAAGTATTTTATTATGATCAAAAGCTAATTCCCCAATTCTATTCACATTATGCCATTTTGCCTCGGATGCAAATGCTGATGGACTATTGTTTTTATTGGTAGGAGATAATTCATATTCCTTTATTCTAAGTAAACTGTAATGAGAAATAGTAAAAACTCTTCCTAAAGGGTGTCTTCCTATGTCTCCAAATGTTTTCACCTGTTCTGTGAAAATATTTTCTAATCCAGTCATATCTTTTAAAACTCTATCCACAGCTTCTTCTGTATTCTCATTTGGATGAACTAAGTCACCTGGTAATGCCCAATAATCAACGTATGGATCTACACCTCTTTTAATTAGTAGGACTTTTAGTGAGTCTTGATCATAACCAAAAATCACACAATCTACAGAAACTGAATAACTGAAATTATTTTTTACCATATTCTAAATTTAAAAAAAATATTATTCTTTAAAAATTCTATCTTTTCCAAAGTATTCTGGAGACTGTACAGAAATAACTTTCATTGTTGACTTTGATTTCACTATTACACCATGCCAAGTATTTTTTGGAATAATAATCAAATCTCCTGCAGCAACTTTATAAATAGAATCGTTTATTTGAAATTCTCCAAAACCCTCATCTATTAATACGTTTTCCGTATGATAAACATGTTTGTGAAGTTTAACTTTTTGTTTGATCCATATTGCAAAAGTGGAAGAAGAAGAATCACTAGAAATTTTCTTAACATGAATATTTTCAAATTCTTTATCAGGGTAAATTTCATTAATAGAAGCAATAATTTCCTGAGATTTAAAATAGAACGGAATCAATATTAAAACTAAAATAGTAGTCAATCTCATAAAATAATGTATTGGTCAATGTTTTTATTTCCTTGGAGAAAATCATTTGCATTCATTTTTTTCTTTCCCTCCAATTGAATTTCTAACAATTCTAAAGCATTGGTATTAGTTCCAATGTAGAGTTTATTCTCTTTTAATAAAATTGTTTTTTTAGGAACTTTTAAATTGCTTGTTTTAACATTAAAAATTTTAAAGTTTAATTCTCTACCATTATTAGACAATAATGTCCAGGCACCAGGGTAGGGGTTAAGTCCAAGAATAAATTGTTTTATCGTTATATCGTCTTTGAACCAATTAATTTTAGTATTGTTTCTATTTAGTTTGGGAGCAGTCTTTTGCGATTCTGAAATAATTTGTTTTTTAGATTTTAGAGTTCCACTCTCAATTTCTGAGATTGTTCTAATTATTAGCTTAGAACCAATTTCCATAAGATTATCGTGGAGCTCACCTGCTGTTTGTCCATCTTTTATCTTTGTTTTTTCAATTAATAATACATCTCCAGTATCAATTTTTTCATTAATGAAAAATGTAGTTACACCAGATTCTTTTTCACCATTTATAATAGCCCAATTAATTGGAGCAGCACCTCTGTAATTTGGAAGAATAGAGGCGTGAAGATTTACAGTCCCTTTTTTTGGAATTTCCCAAACTAATTTAGGCAACATTCTAAATGCAACTACGATAAATAAATCAGCATTTAAAACTTTGAGATCGTCAATGAAATTTTTGTTTTTTAATTTTTCAGGTTGAAACAATCTTATATTATTTTTGGTTGCATATTGTTTTACATCAGATTGTTGTATTTTTCTTCCCCTTCCAGCAGGTTTGTCAGTGGAAGTAACTACACCTACGACTTCATGCTTGCTATTAAAAATAGCATCTAGCGTTTGAACTGCAAATGGTGGGGTTCCCATGAAAACTATTCTCATATTATTCAACTTTTAAAACCAACCCTTTTAGATATTCGCTTTCTGGGTGGAAAATATTTATAGGATGATCTGCTGGCTGATGCATCTGCTTTAAAATACTGACGTTTCTTCCAGCTGCAATTGCTGAAGATAAAACCATATGTCTAAATAGGTTATTGTCAATGACCTGAGAGCATGAAAAAGTAAAAAGAATACCGTTGGGCCTAATTTGTTCAATAGCTCTAGTGTTTAGCCTTTTATAGCCTTGAAGAGCTTTGTGCTTAACTTTCATATGTTTTGCAAACGCTGGAGGGTCTAATATAATGATATCGTATTGATCACTAAGATTTTTCATATATTCTTTAGCATCATCAATAATAGACTTATGGTTATTTTTAAAATTTGAAAGAAAATTTAGGTTATCTTCTAATAAATCAATTGCTTTTTGAGAACTGTCTAAAGAATGAACTTCTTTAGCTCCATTATTTAATGCATAAATTGAAAATCCACCAGAATAGCAAAATGTATTTAAAATCTTTTTGTCCTTAGCTAATTCGCCTAGGTATTGACGATTTTCTCTTTGGTCTATAAAAAAACCTGTCTTTTGACCATTTTCCCAGTCTATTAGAAATTCATTTCCATTTTCTATTACTTTGGTATTAGCTATTTCCTTTTTTTGAAATAGATAAGAGTTTTGAATTTTATATTCATCTATATAAATCTTTGGAAGTGTTTTCTCACTTTTGTCATAAATAACATCTAAAGGCAATAATTCAAGAATTATTTTGGTGAAAACATCTTTATGTTTCCACATCCCAATTGAATGAAATTGGAAAATAGCAACTTTATTATAAATATCACATATAAAACCAGGCATTTGGTCTCCTTCTGCATGAATCAATCTATAAACATTATTTGTAGAACTAATTTCAATAGTATTTATTCTTTGTTCATATGCTTTTATAATTTTCTTTTTCCAATAGTCTTCATTAATTTCTTGTCTTTCAAACTCAAAAATTCTAACACTAATATTTCCTTGATTATAATGCCCAGTAGCCAAGTACTTTTCTTTATTAGAAAATATCTCAACAATACTACCATCTTTGGTGTCCTTTTCAACATTTTTAATAGCTCCCGAAAAGACCCAAGGATGTTTTCTTAATAGAGACTTTTCTTTGGCTGGTTTAAGAGTTACTTTTTTCATGCTGTTTAATAATTATTAAAGTCTATTGCTAAATTTGAATTAAATTTAATTAAAATGAAATTTGGACAAGTTGATGATTTGGATGCAGTAGATTTTTCTTTGCCTACTTTGGATAAAATTACTAAAACAAATTTATCAAGTCTAAGAAAAGGTAACAATTTTAAATTTTATTTCGGGGCACCAGGATGGTCGGATGTTAAGTTCAAAGGGATTGTTTACCCCCAGAAAACACCTGCTAAAAATTTTTTAAAGGAATATGCCAATCAGTTTAACAGTATTGAAGTGAATTCTACTAGATATGGAACTCCTAAAAGGCATATACTTGACAGATGGGTTAATAGTGTAGGAGATAACTTTAAGTTTTCTATGAAAATCCCCCAGATAGTAACCCATAGGAAAGATATAAACGATTTCACAGCTAAAATGAAAACCGAAGAATTTATTTCTGCTGTAGATCAATTAGGGAATAAATCAGGAATAAATTTTGCAGTTATGGCAAAATATTTTAAGTCTTCTCAATTTAAAGAGCTGGAAAGTTTCATTAATTTTTGGCCCATAGATGCGCCTTTGGCAATTGAATTTAGAAACCCATCTTGGTTTGAAGATAGCGTTATAGAGGAATGGCAAGAATTATTTTTTAGTAAAAATATTATCCCAGTTATAACTGATACGCCAGGAAGAAGAGATGTTGTGCATTTTAATCTAACCAATAAACACCTTTTCATAAGATACGTAGGGGATTTTAATCACCCTAGTGACTTAAATAGAATAGAGCTTTGGACAGACAAAATTTCAGAACTAGTCAATCTAGGAATTGAAAATATTTGGTTTTATGTTCATCAACCTGGAGAGAACAGAGAAAGAATTTTATTTTTTTACAATAAGTTAATTCCAAATATCAATAAAATATTAAATACAAAAATTCCTTTACTGAATAACTACAGTTATATGTAGTCTAATAATTTATAGGTATAGAAACCTACTATTTCGTGTAGAAGTATTTTCCAGCCAAATAAAGAGGAGGATTGTGGTACTATTAGATATTCTAAATCAAAGTGTTTAGTGGTAGGTTTTTTAACATAAGGGTCTGCTTGAAGATTGGTCTTTTTAAAACAAGCCAAAGATCTTCGTAAATGATAGTCGGAGGTAATAATTAAACAATTAATTACTTCATTTTTATGAATTTGAGTCAATATTTTTTCGCAGTATGTGGCATTTTCATAAGTATTTTTTGATAATTTTTCAGTTATAACACAACTGTCAGGAATTCCAATTTTAACCAAATATTTTTTTAATATTTCAGCTTCTTTAAGTTTAGAATTTAAACTTCCAGAAGCACCAGAAATAAGAATTTTATTTATTTTTTTTTCGGAAAATAATTCTATTGTATTTAGCAACCTATCGTTGTTTTTCAAAAATAAAATATTTTCTGGGCTAGATTCAATATCTATCATTCCACCTAAAAGAATGCCATAATCGTATTTTTCATCTAAATCAACATATTTCACAGTCCATAAATCATTTATTGACTTATATATGAAAGGATTACTAAAAAAGATTAAAAATAAGAGTCCAAAAGTTAAGAATCTCCTTCTTAAGTATTTTCTTTTGTGAAGTAAAGAAGCTAATAATAAAACTACAATCCAGAAGAAAGGATCTATCAAAAAAGACAATATTTTGGATAATAAAAAAAACACTTGACTAATAATGATTAATTTTGTGGAAATTACGTTATAAATTTTTACAAAATTCTATGCTAATTTAAATTAAATGGATTTAACACCCTATCAACCAAAGAATAAAATTAGAATAGTTACTGCTGCTTCTCTTTTCGATGGCCATGATGCTGCTATTAATATTATGAGAAGAATTATTCAATCTACTGGTTGTGAAGTCATCCATCTGGGACACGACAGAAGTGTAGAAGAAGTAGTTAATTGTGCGATTCAAGAAGATGTTCAAGCAATTGCCATGACATCTTACCAAGGTGGCCATAACGAATATTTTAAATTCATGTATGACTTACTTGAAAAAAAAGGTTCTAGTCATATAAAGATATTTGGTGGAGGAGGAGGTACTATATTACCTGAGGAAATTAAAATTTTAGAGGACTATGGAATAGAAAAAATATACCACCCTGATGATGGCAGGAAAATGGGATTACAGGGAATGATTAATGACTTAGTGAAAAGATGTGATTTTATTACTGGTGAAAAGAAAATTAAATTGAATGGAAAAATACTTCCTGAAAATCATCTAGATATTGGTAAACTTATTTCATCTGCCGAAAATTTTGGAGAAAGTAATTCAAAGATTCTTAATGAAATCAAAACTAAAGTTGAAAAATTCAACATTCCAGTTTTAGGAATTACTGGGACTGGAGGAGCTGGAAAGTCATCTTTAGTAGATGAGTTAGTAAGACGTTTTCTACACGATTTTAAGAATAGAAATTTAGCTATAATCTCTGTAGACCCTTCTAAAAGAAAAACAGGAGGTGCATTATTAGGAGACAGAATTAGAATGAATTCAATAAATAACTCTAGAGTTTATATGCGTTCTTTAGCAACTAGACAAAGTAATTTAGCACTTTCTAAGCATGTTTCACAGGCTCTAGACATATTAAAATATGCAAAATTTGATTTAATTATTTTAGAAACATCTGGAATTGGCCAGTCAGATACAGAAATTCTAGATCACAGTGATGTATCTCTTTACGTCATGACTCCTGAGTTTGGTGCTGCGACTCAGTTAGAGAAAATTGATATGTTAGATTTTGCGGATGTTGTTGCTCTTAACAAATTTGATAAAAGAGGATCCTTGGATGCAATAAGAGATGTGAAAAAACAATATAGAAGGAATCACAATTTATGGGACGCAAAAGATGAAGATATTCCAGTTTATGGAACAATTGCTTCGCAATTTAACGACCCAGGAATGAATAATTTATATAAGCACTTAATAGATTTAATTAATAAATCTTCAAAAACTGACTTTTTATCGTCTTTTAAATCCAATAAAGAGCTTTCTGAAAAAGTATTTATCATTCCTCCTAACAGAGTTAGATACCTTTCTGAAATTGCTGAAAACAATAGAGAATTTGATAAAAGATTAAGTAAACAAGTTGAACTTGCTGATAAACTATTTGTCTTAACAAAAACACTGAAAGAATTTTCTTGGGATAACAACAGTACTGTTAAATCAAATTTAGAGGACAAAATTGAGCAAATTAAACTAGATTTTGACGCAAGAAATCAAAAAACTATTGATGAATGGGACAGTTTTTACCAATCTTACAACGAAGAGTTTTTTAAATTTAATGTTAGAGATAAAGAATTGAAAATCGCAACAAGTTCAAAATCTTTATCTAATTCAAAAATTCCAAAAGTTGCTTTACCAAAATTCACTTCCTGGGGAGATATTATTAGATGGGTTAATCAAGAAAATGTTCCAGGTAAATTCCCATTTACAGCTGGATTATTTCCTTTTAAAAGAGAAGGTGAGGATCCTACCAGAATGTTTGCTGGTGAAGGAGGTCCTGAAAGAACCAATAAAAGATTTCATTATCTAAGTTTTCAAATGCCTGCAAAAAGACTTTCTACTGCATTCGATTCTGTTACACTTTATGGTAATGATCCAGGACTAAGGCCAGATATTTTTGGCAAAATTGGAAATGCTGGTGTTTCGATATGTTGTTTAGACGATGCAAAAAAGTTATACTCTGGGTTTGATCTTTCTTCAAATACTACATCTGTTAGTATGACTATTAATGGACCTGCTCCAATGTTGCTAGGTTTTTATATGAATGCAGCTATTGATCAAAATTGTGAGAAGTACATTAAGAAGAATAATCTTGAAAATGAAGTTAAAAAGACAATTGAAAAGATTTATGGTAATAATCCAATCCCTAAATACCAAGGAGAATTACCTGAAGGTAATAATGGACTAGGGCTAATGTTGCTTGGAGTAACTGGAGATCAAGTACTTCCTAATGAAGTTTACAACAAAATAAAAGACGATACCTTATCCAAGGTTCGTGGAACTGTGCAAGCGGATATTCTCAAAGAAGATCAAGCGCAAAACACCTGTATTTTTTCTACAGAGTTTGCGTTAAGACTTATGGGAGATGTACAAGAATATTTTATTGATAAAAAAATTAGAAATTTTTATTCTGTTTCAATTTCAGGTTATCATATTGCAGAAGCAGGTGCAAATCCTATAACACAGTTAGCATTTACATTGTCTAATGGTTTTACTTACGTAGAATATTATTTATCTAGAGGAATGTCAATTGATGATTTTGGACCTAATTTATCTTTTTTCTTCTCTAATGGTATTGATCCTGAATATGCAGTAATTGGAAGAGTAGCAAGGAGAATTTGGGCAAAAGCTATGAAATTTAAATATGGTGCGGATAAAAGAGCTCAAAAGTTAAAATACCATATTCAAACTTCTGGTAGATCACTTCACGCTCAAGAAATAGATTTTAATGACATTAGAACAACTCTTCAAGCACTTTATGCCATATATGACAATTGTAATTCATTACATACTAATGCCTATGATGAGGCAATAACTACACCAACAGAAGACTCTGTAAGAAGAGCTATGGCTATTCAGCTAATTATTAATAAAGAATTGGGCTTGGCTAAAAACGAAAATCCATTACAAGGCTCTTACATAATTGACGAATTAACCAACTTGGTTGAAGAAGCTGTATTAATTGAATTTGACAGAATCAACGAAAGAGGAGGTGTTTTAGGAGCAATGGAAACTATGTATCAGAGAAGTAAAATACAAGAAGAATCCCTTCACTACGAGACTCTAAAACATACTGGAGAATTTCCTATTATTGGAGTTAATACTTTTTTAAATTCCAAAGGTTCTCCTACCATTATACCAGGGGAAGTCATTAGAGCAACTAATGAAGAAAAAGAACATCAAATTAAAATGCTAAATGATTTTCATGATTTTAATAAGTCTAAATCTCTTAAAGCACTTGAAAAGATAAAATCTTCCGCAATTAATCAAGAAAATATATTTGAAGAATTGATGGAAGCATGTAAATGCTGTTCTCTTGGTGAAATTACCAAAGCATTATTTGATGTAGGCGGTCAATACCGGAGAAATATGTAATTTATTGAAACTCGTAACAACCTAAATCATTTGGAACAGTACGTAAATTATTGACAATATCATCGGAAATATTCGAACTTTTGCCTAAATCTATTATTTCAGAGGAATCTGTTAGTTCAAAATTCCATTCTTCAGTATTTTTGAAATGTATCTTAGGATTAAATAAACAATTATTTAATAAAGTACTTTCAATTGTATCCTCTGTTTTTAAAGAGCAATGATCAAATAAAGCATTAGTAGGAATTCCAGTGATATCTAACCCCAAAGTGTCGCATACAAAGTCAGTAGTTGAATTTCCATCAATTATACAATTGGTGAAGTTGGCTTGGTTAAAAGGTCTGAATATTATTTCTCCGTCGGTACTTTCGTAATAATTTTTTAAAACAAAAGCAGGACTTGTTCTATATCCACTACTGTAATTTGAAAAAGTACAATGTTCAAAATTAATATTTCCCCCAATGCTTATAAATGCTGAGTAGTTGTTAGAATTGCCAAATAAACAATTGGTTGCAGATAAATTTGACCCTTGTGATAGTATATTGGAATACAGTGAGTTATGTATCTTCACTTTGTTTAAAGATACGTAGTTATTAACAGAAAAAGTATCTACTTGAATACCAATTATTGCATTTTTAATTTCTGCATGTGTAATGGTTGAGTTTAGAGGATTAGAAAAATAAATACCTCTCCATTGTCCAGCTATGGAATCAGCAGAATAAAGTAGATAATCTTCTGTTCTATCTTGTTGAAAAATTACAGGGTTATTTATATTCCCATTTACGTTTAATGTGCTTTTATAAACATAGAGTACAGCATTTGAGTGTCCATGTATTTTAGTTCCTTGTTCTATAGTTAGTGTTAAATTTGAATCTAATGAAGGGTAACCAACAGCAGCTATTCCATAAATTACGTGTGGTTTATCATTAGTCCATGTACCTTGAACAATTTCATTTACATGGAAGTAAGCATCTTGTCCCCAGGCATTTAGAACTACTTTATTGGAATTGCCATTGGTTTCGAACGTAATTTGATCTTCTATAATAA
Source organism: Flavobacteriales bacterium (assembly GCA_038108155.1). GTDB lineage: Bacteria > Bacteroidota > Bacteroidia > Flavobacteriales_D > Parvicellaceae > MED-G20. The sequence goes on from JAYNHP010000031.1 coordinate 14,548, forward strand.
GAGGAAAGGAACTTCCGTTTGGATCTATTGTTACTTCTACAAATATGAAAATACTATCTCCTGGAAGTATAGAAATATCATTAAAAACAACTCCAGATTCACCATCAATATTTATTCTAAAAGGTGAATTAGTACCGTTTTGCAAAGATATGTTACTAATATTTATGGTTCCTGAGTTCTTATTGTAGCATTTAAATCTTTTTGTTGTTGATCCAATAGTTGTGAAAAGTGTGTCAAATAAGATGGTGTCTTTAGAAGTCTCAATATTAAAATTAGAGCTGGTGAGTAAATTATTTTTTTTACAGCTTAATATTTGAAGGGATGAAAATATTATTGTTGTATATACTAAATGCTTAATTTTCATAATCTAGTGCAATATATATACAACTCAGAAAACTTTAATTTATTTTTAATCTTATTATTTTTTGTTAATTTAATTTAAAGATTAAATTTGCAGCCAATAAATCTTTAAAATGAAAAAAGATATACATCCAGAAAATTATAGATTAGTTGTTTTTAAGGACATGTCTAATGATTATTCCTTTGTAAGCAAAAGCTGTGCACCATCCAAAGAAACCACGAAATGGGAAGATGGAAACGAATACCCATTAATTAAATTAGAAATTTCTCACAAATCTCACCCATTCTTCACCGGAAAAATGCAATTGGTAGATACTGCAGGAAGAATTGATAAATTTAAAACAAGATATTCCAAACAAAAGAAATAATACTTTAGTATAATTCTTTATATTTATAAACTAACCTTCCTGTGAAGGTTTTTTTATAGTCCTATGCCAGAAATTGTAAAATATGTTCTTTTTGATGGAGTTCACCATCAAAAATTAAAACCACTAACTTTAACTAGGCCTGTTGCAGATTTAAGAGTAGGAATTTTCACAATACAAGAAAAATGGTCATTGGCTCTTAATTCTAATGTAGCTGTAAGAACAAAGGACTACCTAAGAAAAAAATTTAATTCCCACATTAGCTCCGCTGAAATTGGAATTTCAGCGTCTTTATTTCCTTCACTTGATTTCATTGATGCATTAGATTCTATTGAAGAGAATACTATTATTATGAAAGATGGAAAGATACTTGCTATTTCTCCATTACCAGAAGAAAATGATGAGCTTGATTCTAAGTTGAATGACTATAGAATAGTTCAATTTACTGGAAAAATACAATCGGTTGAAAAACCAATGGACATTTTCATTTTAAATGCTTTAGAAATTGATAGAGATTTAAATTTTATACAAAAAGAAAATACCCATAGTAATAATTATGGATCTGGTAATTTATTTATTGGTGATGATATATTCATTGAAGATGGTGCAATAATTAATGGTGCTACTTTAAATAGCAGTGATGGGCCGATTTTCATAAGTAAAACTGCAGAAATAATGGAGGGAAGTAACCTACGAGGTCCTTTGGTTATAATGGAAAATTCAGTAATAAAAATGGGATCTAAAATTTACGGTCCAACTACTGTAGGCCCTAGTTGCAAAATAGGAGGTGAGTTAAGCAATGTAGTTTTTCAAGGTTTTTCAAATAAAGCACATGATGGCTTTTTAGGAAATAGTGTAGTTGGTTATTGGTGTAATTTCGGAGCAGATTCAAATTCCTCCAACTTGAAGAACAATTATAGCGAAGTTAAATCTTGGAATTATCATACTGAACAATTCGAGAATACAGGTACCATGTACTGCGGTTTAATTATTGGAGACCATTCAAAATGTGGAATTAATACAATGTTTAATACAGGAACTGTAGTAGGATCCTTTGTCAATATTTTTGGTGCTGGATTTCCTTCAAAATTTATTCCTTCTTATTCATGGGGTGGAGGGAATACCTTCGAAACTTACAAATTTGAAAAAGCAGTTGAACTCGCCAAAATTGTAATGAAAAGAAGAGGAGTTGAGTTAGATGAAACTACAATAGATATCTATAAATCTTTTTTTAAATAAATCTTAATATAGTGTAGTTTGGCACACCAATTGAACTATAACAAATGGTGTACTTAATTTAGTTTTAATAATCTTTTATTTAAAACTATTCACCTTTTAAAATTGCACCAACAACGACATATTGTCATTAAATGTTAAAAAATAAAGTAATGAGTGACTTTTTTGCAGAAAAAAATTGGAGTGGGTTTAGTGATTTAGTAAATGAAGAAACAGAATTTATTCCACTAATATCTTCCGAAGACGAAGATAGAATGAATCTTGAAGAAGTTCCTGGAAAATTACCAATTCTCCCCTTAAGAAATAATGTATTATTTCCTGGTGTTGTTATCCCAATAACGCTTGGTAGGGATAAAAGTATAAAGCTTATTCAAGATGCAAATAAGGGTAATAAGATAATTGGAGTAGTTTCACAAATAGACCCTAAAGTTGAAGAACCTCGCTATAAAGATTTATATCAAATAGGAACTGTTGCACAAATAGTTAAAATGTTAAAGATGCCAGATGGAAGTAGCACCATCATTATTCAAGGGAAAAAAAGATTAAAATTAGTTGAAGAAATTTCTGACGATCCTTATCTAATTGCTTCTATAGAAGAATTTGATGAAAAAAGTTTAAAAAGTGTATCTAAAGAATCTGTTGCTTTATTTGATTCTTTAAAAGATATGGCTCTTAACATAATTAAAAATTCTCCTAGTATTCCCTCTGAAGCCTCATTTGCAGTCAAAAACATTGAAAGCCCCAATTTCTTGGTTAATTTCATAAGCTCTCATATGAATGCTGAAGTTGTTGAAAAGCAAAAAATGCTAGAAGTACCCAATATTAATGACAGAGCAGAACTATTACTTAAGCATCTTAACAAGGAATTACAAGTGCTTGAACTGAAAAACGATATTCAATCTAGAGTTAAAACAGATTTAGACCAACAACAAAAAGAATACTTACTTCACCAGCAGATGAAAGAAATTCAAAATCAGCTTGGTGAAAATCCAGTTCAGCAAGAAATAAACGAATTAAGAGAAAAATCTCTTTCTAAAAAATGGTCATCTAATGTCAAGAAAACTTTTAATAAAGAATTAGACAAGTTAGAAAGAATGAATCCTTCTGGAGCAGAGTACGGGGTGCAAATCAACTATTGTCAGTTACTAATTGATCTTCCATGGGATGTTTATACCAATGATAAGTTCAATCTTAAAAAGGTTCAAAAAGTCTTGGACAGGGATCATTTCGGATTAGAAAAGGTAAAAGATAGAATTGTAGAGTATTTATCTGTTCTTAAATTAAAAGGAGATATGAAATCTCCAATATTGTGTCTTTATGGTCCTCCAGGAGTTGGTAAGACTTCTTTAGGAAAGTCTATTGCTGAAGCAATAGGTAGAAAATATGTAAGAATGTCTTTAGGTGGATTACATGACGAATCAGAGATCAGAGGTCATAGAAAAACGTATATAGGTGCTATGCCGGGTAAACTAATTAATAATTTAAAAAAAGTTGGTACTTCCAATCCAGTCTTTGTTCTGGACGAAATTGACAAAGTAGGGAAGTCAGGACATGGCGATCCATCATCAGCTCTTTTAGAGGTTTTAGACCCTGAGCAAAATGATACTTTTCAAGATAACTTTGTCGAGATTGAATACGATCTTTCCAAAGTTTTATTTATTGCAACTGCAAATGATTTATCAACAATTCAACCTGCACTAAGAGATAGAATGGAAATAATTCCAATAAACGGGTATACGATTGAAGAAAAAGTGCAAATAGCTAAAAAGCATTTAATACCAAAGCTAATTTCAGATCATGGAATTTCAAAAGAAGATGTTAAACTAAGTCAAGGTGTTCTAGAAAATGTTATTACTTCTTATACTAATGAAAGTGGTGTAAGAGGATTAGAGAAAAAAATTGCAAAACTTATTAGAAATAGAGCAAAACAAATTGCATTTGAAGAGAAGTTTGTTCCCTTAATTACTAAAGAAAATGTTTTAAAGCTGTTAGGCCCAGGAATGGATCCAAGAAAATATTCTGAGCATATCATTCCAGGTGTAGTTACTGGACTGGCATGGACTAGAACTGGTGGAGATATTTTATTTATCGAAACTTCAAAAACTAAAGGAAAAGGTAAGTTGACACTTACTGGAAATCTTGGAGATGTTATGAAGGAATCAGCAATTATTGCTTTGGAATATATTAAAGCAAATGGTGAAAAGTTTGGGATTTCTCAAGAAGAAATTGATAAAAACAATTTTCATGTTCATGTTCCAGAAGGTGCAACTCCAAAAGATGGTCCATCTGCCGGAGTTACAATGATTACAGCTTTAGCTTCCTCCATTTCTGGGAAAAAAGTTAAAAAGCACTTGGCAATGACTGGGGAAATTACCCTTAGAGGAGAAGTTTTGCCGGTAGGAGGAATAAAAGAAAAAATATTAGCTGCTAAAAGAGCTGGTATTAAATTTATATTGTTGCCAGCATCTAATCAAAAGGATGTTGAAGACATTAAGTCTGAGTATCTAAAGGGTCTTACATTTAACTACGTTAAAAAGATGGAAGATGTTATAAAATATTCGTTGAAGAGTTAATTTTATAAACATTTTTGGTATTCAACATTAACTGTTAATAAGTTACTCTGTTAAATAATCTTATTTTTCTATAAAAAACTATTTTAGTCATCGTAATTAACTATGGCTGACAATAACGTTCAATATACTGAAGATAATATACGCTCCTTAGATTGGAAAGAGCATATTAGAATGCGTCCTGGAATGTATATTGGAAAGTTGGGAGATGGTTCTTCCTCTGATGACGGCATATATGTTTTGGTAAAGGAAGTTATAGACAATTCCATTGATGAGTTTGTAATGGGTAATGGAAAGAAAATTTCTATTAAAATTGATAATGATATTGTTCAGGTTAGAGATTTTGGAAGGGGAATTCCTCTTGGAAAAGTAAAAGATGTAGTTTCTAAAATGAATACTGGGGGGAAATACGATTCAAGAGCATTTAAAAAATCAGTTGGTCTAAATGGTGTTGGTACAAAAGCAGTTAATGCTCTTTCTTCTGAGTTTCTAGTAGAATCAATTAGAGACGGTGAATTAAAAAAAGTTTCTTTTACTAGAGGTGAGGTTGTCGAAGATATGTCTCTTGAGAAAACAAATGAAGATAACGGAACAAGAATCATTTTTTCACCTGATAAAGATATTTTTAAAAACTACAAATTTAGAGATACTTATCTTGAAAAAATGTTTTGGAACTATTGTTACTTAAATAGAAATTTAACAATAGATTTTAATGGCAATAAGTTTATTTCTAAAAATGGTTTAAAAGATCTTTTAGAATCTAATATGGATGGCTCTCCATTATATCCAATTGTTCACTTAGAGGGAGACGACATTGAGGTTGCCTTTACTCATTCAAGAGGATATGGTGAAGATTATTCATCATTTGTAAATGGTCAACACACTACACAAGGAGGTACTCATCAAAGCGCATTTAGAGAGGCAATTGCTAAAGTTATAAAAGACTTTTTTAACAAGTATGAACCAGTTGATATTAGACAAGGAATTGTTGCTGCAGTAAGTGTTAAGGTAATAGAACCTGTTTTTGAATCGCAAACAAAAACAAAGTTAGGTTCTACAGAAATTGAACCTAATGGTAAATCTGTAAGAGGTTTTGTGATGGATTTCTTAAGAGAAAAGCTAGATAATTTTCTTCATAAAAATTCAGAGTTGGTTCAACAGATGGAATTTAAGATTAAGCAGTCTGAAAAAGAAAGAAAAGAATTATCCGGGATAAGAAAACTAGCAAGAGAGAGGGCTAAGAAAGTTAGTCTGCACAACAAAAAATTAAGAGACTGTAAAATCCACTTTAATGATTTTAAAAATGATAGAAGAGAAGAGACCTCAATTTTCATAACTGAAGGAGACTCTGCTAGTGGTTCCATCACCAAATGTAGAGATGTTAAAACACAAGCTGTATTTAGCTTAAGAGGAAAACCACTAAATTCCTTTGGTCTTTCTAAAAAAGTGGTTTACGAAAATGAGGAATTTAATCTTATTCAAGCTGCATTAAATATTGAAGAGGACATGGATTCCTTAAGGTATAATAAAATTATTATTGCCACAGATGCCGATGTTGATGGAATGCATATTAGATTACTGCTTCTCACTTTCTTTTTAAGATTTTTTCCAGATTTAGTTAAGAAAAATCATGTTTTTATTTTACAAACACCACTTTTTAGAGTTAGAAATAAAAAAGAAACAAGGTATTGTTATAATGAGGAAGAAAGAAAAGATGCCATAGATTCTTTGGGAAAAAATCCTGAAATAACAAGATTTAAGGGGCTTGGTGAAATATCTCCCGATGAATTTAAATACTTTATTGGTGACGATATTAGATTAGAGCCTGTTTTAATGTCTAAGTCTAAATCCATTGAGGAAATACTAACTTTTTATATGGGAAAAAACACACCTGAACGTCAGGGTTTTATTATAGAGAATTTAAAAGTGGAAGAAGACTACTTGTTAGAGGAAAACCAATGAAATGGATGAGTTAAATTTAGATATATCTGAAGATTCTAATGAGAAGGACAATATTACGTATTTGTCTGGAATGTATAAAGAGTGGTTTTTAGACTACGCATCCTACGTTATTTTAGAACGAGCTGTTCCTGCACTAGAAGATGGATTAAAGCCTGTACAAAGAAGAATTCTTCATTCTATGAAAGAATTAGACGATGGAAGATACAACAAGGTAGCAAATATTATTGGTAATACTATGAAGTACCACCCTCACGGAGATGCATCTATTGGGGATGCAATGGTTCAGATTGGTCAAAAAGATTTATTAATTGATTGTCAAGGTAACTGGGGGAATTTATTAACAGGGGATGGCGCTGCTGCTCCAAGATATATTGAAGCTCGAGTAACAAAATTTGGAAATCATGTTTTATATAATAATAAAACTACTAAATGGCTTAGTTCTTACGATGGTAGAAATAAAGAACCCCAATATCTCCCTGTTAAATTTCCAATCCTATTAAACCATGGTGCAGAAGGAATAGCGGTAGGTTTAGCATGTAAGATATTGCCACATAATTTTATAGAGCTAATAGACGCCTCTATAAATGTTTTAAAAGGAAAAAAGATAGAGTTATTTCCAGATTTTCCAAATGGTGGTTTAGCAGACTTTACTCAGTACAATGACGGAATTAGAGGAGGTAAAGTTAGGGTTATAGCAAATATTAAAAAGATAGATAACAAAACACTAGTTATCAATCAAATACCATTTGGCACTACAACAGATACTTTAATTGATTCTATAGTTAAGGCTACAGAAAAAAATAAAATAAAGATTAAAAAAATTGAAGATAATACATCTTCAGTTGCAGAAATTATAATTCACCTTCCTTCGGGAGTTTCACCAGATAAAATGATTGATGCATTATTTGCATTTACAAATTGTGAAATGTCTATATCGCCAAATTCTTGTGTTATTGAGGGCAATAAACCTATTTTTATTGGAGTTTCTGAAATATTAAAAAAATCTGTTGACAGAACTGTAGAACTATTAAAACTGGAATTGGAGATAAAACTCCAAGAATTACAAAACCAATGGCATTGGCTTTCTCTAGAAAGAATTTTCATAGAAAACAGAATATATAGAAAGATAGAAGATGAAGAAACTTGGGAGGGTGTTTTAAATGCTATAAAACTTGGTCTTAAGCCTTTTCTAAAAAACCTTAAGAAAACGGTTACCGAGGAAGATATTGTTAAGCTAACTGAGATTAAAATTAAAAGAATTTCAAAATTTGATAGTGATAAAGCTGAAGATAACTTACTGAAAATTGAAGATCAAATAACAGAAGTTAATAAAAACCTTTCTAATCTTACTGAATTTGCTATTGATTACTACAAGGATGTTAAAAACAAATATAGTGAGGGTAAAGAGAGAAAAACTGAAATAAGAGTATTCGATAATATCACTGCTCGTAAAGTAATTGTCTCTAATAAGAAACTGTATGTTAATAGGGGGGAAGGTTTTATTGGATGGTCCCTTAGAAAAGATGAATTTGTTGAAGAATGTTCAGATTTAGATGATATTATTCTGTTTTTTGACAATGGAAAAGTAATTGTTACAAAAATTGCAGATAAGAAATTTGTTGGTAAAGGTATTCTTCATGTAGCTGTTTGGAAAAAGGGAGATGAAAGAACTATTTATCATTTAATCTATCAAGCTGGTAAAATGGCACCTTCTTATATGAAAAGATTTGCTATTAGTTCTATAACTAGAGATAGAGAATACGATATTGTTGGCAATGCTAATAATCCTAAAATTCATTATTTCTCAGTTAATCCAAATGGCAGAAGAGAAACAGTATTAATCAAATTAAGACCAAGACCAAAATTAAAAAAACTAAAAATTGAAATAGATTTTGCAGAACTCATGATAAAGGGTAGAGGTAGTAAGGGAAACTTAGTTACCAAGCATTTTATATCTAAAATTGAGCAGAGAGAATTAGGTGGTTCAACACTTGCGGCGAGAAAGATATGGTGGGACGAAGTTGTATCAAGGCTTAATAATGAACAGAGGGGAAAACTACTTGGTAGTTTTAAAGGAGATGATAAAATTCTTACAGTTTATAAATCTGGAAAGTATTTAATTAGTGGTTTTGAATTGTCCAATAAATTTGATGACGACCTTATCTATATCGGAAAGTGGCATCCTTCCAGAGCACTTTCATGTATTTATTGGAATCCAAAAAAGGATCTGTATTTTGTTAAAAGGTTTCTTATTGAAGTAACTACCAAGATGTATAGTTTTATAGATCAAGACTGTGAGCTTTCGTTAGTCGCAATTGACTACAAACCAAAAGTCAAGATTTCATTTAATAAGCGATTGAAAGAAACAAAAGATTTGGATGACAAGATAGTTTCCTTAAATGATATTGTAGATGTGAAAGGAGATAAAGCTAAAGGAAACCAGTTAACACGCTTAAAAGTGAAAGATATTACTCTGCTAGAAGTTGAACCTGGAGACGAGTGGCCAGAACAGGAAATTCCTACAGTAGAATCTACAATAAGTGAAGGTATTGATACAAGTCCTGATAAGGATAATATTCAAGATATACCTACAAATGATATTTCAAATACTAGCGATAAATTACCAACA
>JAYNHP010000032.1:0-6189 GCA_038108155.1 Flavobacteriales bacterium
TGATGTGTAAAAAATTGATAAACAGATGTTTAGAGCTATTGTTAATATGACTAACTTTACATAAATTAACAATTATGATCGAAAGATTAAGTACTAAAGTTTTCTCGGAGGAATTTAAAAATAAAACAGAAAGAATTTTTGTTACCCTTTCTATTGTAAGTTTTGTTATTCACCTACTTTTAATTTTTCTTAAATATTTAGAAATTTTAAATTTTTCAGATGACAAACTGCTTACCAACCCAATTGCTGCAATTTATACCCCATTTTCTTTCATTTTAGTTTATGAGGTTTTCTTGGTTGTTTATTACCTGCCAAGATCTATTTCGCAATATATAAGAAAACAATACGAAATAATCACATTAATCATCGTAAGAAGAATCTTTAAGGATATGGCCAATATAGATGTAAGTGCCAACTGGTTCAACCAACAGTACGATCTTCAACTTACCTATGATTTAATTTCAACACTTGTCCTTTTCTTTATCATTTTTTTATTCAACTACTTTAATACTCGAAGTAAAAAACTCCATCCAAAAAGAGGCAAAATAGAAAATCTAGATTTATTTGTAAAACGAAAAAAAACTATTGCACTTTTTCTTCTTCCAGTTTTGATATTTTTAGCCCTTTCAAGTTTATTTAAATGGATTTATATTGAAGTAGCCTCCATAGATCAAGTTTTCTTTTCCATTCAAGATATTAACGAACTTTTCTTTAATGAATTCTTTACTGTACTTATAATGGCAGATGTACTATTACTATTAATATCGCTCTATAAAACCGATAAATTTCATGAAGTATTTAGAAATTCAGGATTTATTATTTCTACAATATTAATTCGTTTATCCTTCTCTGCCGATGGACTAATGAACAATATTCTTATTGTTAGTTCTGTAGTCTATGGTTTTTTAATGCTAATTCTTCATATTCAATTTGAAAAAATTAATGTTCAATTCCCTAAAGAAGTTGCTATAGAAGAAAAAGAATCTGATAAGGTAATCTAATATTTTTATGGATAGAAATAAAGAATTGCCATTCGAAGATATTTCAAAAACACCTAAAGACTTAACAGCTACCAATACGCTTTTAAGAATGGTGGAAGGATTGGCATTTAGATATCGTTGGGCTACAGAAAATCTAAGTGAAGAAAATATTAAGTTTAAACCTCACCCCACTAGTATGAGTATTGAGGAAGTAAATGCACATATTTTTGATTTATTAGATAGTACCAATAGAGTTTTTGGTGGAGAAAAACAAAACAAAGATTCCTTAAATTCTTTTCATAAAGTAAGAATAAAATCTCTACATATTTTAGCAGATCTTTCAGAAAGATTAAAAGAAATGAGCGATGAAGATTTGTCAGAAATAGAAAAAAATACTTCCAGAAAACTTCCTTTTTGGTATTGGATCAACGGCCCACTAGCAGATGCCTTAACTCATGTAGGACAAATAACTTCTTGGAGAAGAATAGCTGGTAATCCGCAATTAAAGGGAATAAACGTTTTCATTGGAACTAGCGACAAAATAGAAGGTAATGGTTGAATTGTTAGATATCTAATTTCACTATATTTATCAGCAAAGAAATTACAATGACTATAAATTTCAAAATCCTAATTCTTTCAATTTCAATTCTTTCATTTTTTTTTTGCTGCGGTTCTTCAAAAGAAAATTTAAATAAAAACATTAAAGCTGTTGAGACTATAGGTATTCAAGAAACAGTTATTCCAGATTCAATTTTAGAAAGCTATAGAGTTCAAGAATCATCAAAAAATTTAGAAGAAGTTTCTTTCGAATTGTTAGAAAATCCTTTTGATGAAAAAGACAATTATATCAAAGTTATTTCTAGCAATCAACCTAGTAATACATGGAAAAAGTGTGATACCAGCTCATTTTATTGTTCCAAGTTCTATTTCACTAAATATTTAATCAATTTCCATCCAGTATTTTCTGATAATAATAACAATTTTCTATTCTTTGATGGAAATGAATGGTTGTTTTATAATCAATTTCCTAACAAGGAAATTATGGGAAAAATTGCCCGCAACGAAATAATAATTCCTAATGAAGACAAAATTTGTTGCTCTTATAATTCTTTTGATCCTACTACCTATTCAGCTTGGATTTCTGATGAGATGAGCTATAATATTTACACTGGTGATCCAAATTACAAAGACAAATTAACGTTAGGGAAAGAAGATTCTCAAGTTTATAAAAGTCTAATTTGGGAGAAAGCCTATAAAGGATCTTATTCAAGTTTTGAAAAACAAACTACAAAGAATTTACTATTTAAAAGCCTTAAAGAAAATTATCAATTATTAAAGTCATATAATAATTTAGATGACAGTAGTAAATTTAATTTTGCACTTGTTCCAGATAGCAATAATTATGGAAAAACTCATGATATAGAATTAATTTTAAAATCATATATAAAAGCAAATTATCCAGTAGAGTTAGACTCCTCTAATGAAATAAATATCAGTGATGAAAAACAAGATAGATTTGGATACATTAAGTTTGACTCTATAATTGCTGGACCTATAAATTATGTTTTTAATAGTCAGGAACTGGAGATGGAATTTGATTCAGAAATAAAAATTATTTTCCCCAAGTGCAATCATATTTTGATTAATAATTTACTTTATTGTCTTGGTATAACAGTAGATGATGAAGAATATGGATCTTGCGGTGAACACAAAAATAAAGAAACATATTCTTCAGAATGGGAAGATTGGATTCTAAAAGATACGAATAATCAAACTATATTAACTTATTCTCTAAGTGCTGCAGGTTGTTAAACACTATTATGAAAAAAATAAATATATCCCAAAAATTAGCTCAATTTAACGATCATTGGAATCCTAGAATAATTGGAGAACTCAATAAACAACATGTTAAATTGGCCAAAATAAAAGGTGAGTTTATTTGGCACAAACACGATGACGAAGATGAGATGTTTTTAGTACTAAAAGGAACTCTTAAAATAGAATTTAGAGATAGAACAGAAACTATCCAAGAAAATGAAATAATCATAGTTCCTAAGGGAGTTGAACACAAGCCAATTGCAGAAGAAGAAGTTTCTATAATGCTTTTTGAACCTGCTACTACTATCAATACTGGAGCATTGGAAAATGAACGTACTCGTAAAAATTTAGAATCTATCTAAATGAAGCTGCCAATCTTTCAAATAGATGCTTTTAGTGATAAGGTATTTGGCGGAAATCCTGCTTGTGTAGTTCCTTTAAAAAACTGGCTACAAGATGAAGTCTTACTAAAAATTGCTCAAGAAAATGCAGTGGCTGAAACCTCTTTTTTTGTAAAGAAGGGAAAGAACTTTCATTTAAGGTGGTTTACACCTGATATAGAAATGGATTTATGTGGACATGCTACACTGGCAACTGCACATTGTATTCTATCTGAATTAAAATTAGATACTAAAAAAGTAGTTTTTGAAACATTGAGTGGAGAATTAGAGGTTTCCTTAAATAATCAACGCTATTTAATGGATTTGCCAAGAAGAGATCCTATTGCAGCAACTTTACCAAATGAAATAAAAAATGCTCTAAATATCCAACCAAAAAAAGTTCTAAAAGCAAGAGATTATTTATTGGTTTATGAAAATCAGAAACAAATAGAAGATATCGTTATAAATAGAGAAGTATTTGATCAAATCAATATTAACCCAGGCGGTGTAATAGTAACAGCTAGAGGAGAAAATTGTGATTTTGTATCTAGATTTTTCACTCCGCAAGCTACAATTTTAGAAGACCCTGTTACAGGTTCGGCACATTGTACATTAACCCCATATTGGTCCAATGAACTCTATAAAAAAAGAATGATTGCTCAACAAATTTCAGAAAGAAAAGGAGAATTATTCTGCGAATTAAAAAAAGATAGAGTTGAAATAAGTGGAAAAGCAATAACTTATTTTGAAGGCTATATAAGTCTTTAAATAAATGATATTTATATATAAACCACCCACTTTTTAGTTAAACATCCGTAAATGGTTATAAATAAATACTTTATAATTACGTTATGAAAAAAAGATTAATTTTTTTAGGATTAATAATTCCATTTTTAATAAAATCTCAAAATTGTGGAGACTTAAGAGTTCATTTGCTTCCTCAAAATTCTTTTACGGAACTCGTGCTAACTACCAATTACGATAGTTTAGTAAATATAAATCCTAACATTGCTACTGTATCTGGTATTTATGACTGGAGAGCCTATCCTCCAGGAAGTCATAATTGGAACGGAAATACCCATATATGGCAAAGTACAATTCCCAGCCCTACATATAGCGTCAGCTTTAATGATGATAATATATTCTTCATATTATCTCTACTTATGGGAGACACTGCAACCTCAACTACACCAGTAACGAATTGTATTTTACCATTTTTTATAGCTAGAGATAGTTTAATGCCTTCTTTTTGGAATCTAACTATGTTAAATACTGGATTTACCAATATTTCAAATTTAGAATCTAAGAATAAGAAGCTGGTAAATATTTACAACCTAGCTGGACAAATTGTAGATCCTGAGAAAATCAATCATGAAATGGTAATATACCTATATTCTGATGGTTCTACAGAGAAGAAGTTTATTGAAAAATAGTTTTACCCCCCCCTTTTTTCAATTTTAGCGTTACATCAATAAATCAATTAAACATTTAAAAATGAAAAAAATAACTCTTTTATTTATTTCGGTTTTAACCTTAACCTTTATTAAAGGACAATCTACAGCTTGTGATTCGTTAACCATTACCGGCTCGCAATATCAATTACAAATTACTGCTAATAATTTAAATACATTTGTTTTCTATTGGGAGACCATGGGTTCTGATGGAACAATTTTAGAACAAGATTCCAGCATGAGTACAACCCACAACGTATATAATTTCAATATGTCTACTGGGCAAAATTACGACACCCTAGTGACATGTATATCTACTATGAACACCTTATGTTGTGCAACATTGGTTTGGGATGGAAACAATTGGATCAATACTTCTGGTGGTAATCCTCCTCCTCCTCCTCCACCTAGTGTAGGTACTTGTGGGAATTTTACCTTAGAATTATATGATTCTTTTGGAGATGGATGGAACGGTGCCTCTTTAGATATAAATATTAATGGTGCTCTATTTCACAATGTAACATTAGCTACTGGAAGTGGCCCAGAAATATTCACATTTGCAACAGACTCAAATGATGTTATTGATCTAATTTATAACGCTGGAAGTTGGGATGATGAAAACACCTACAATTTAATTGACAACAGTGGTAATTTGATTGTTAGCCAGGGTGCATTTGGATTTGTGCCTAATTTAAGTCCTGTAAGTTCTTTTGGGATTTTTGCCTGTTCAAATTCATCCCCTTTAAATTGTAATGCTAATTTCTATTGGTGGCAAGATTTTGATAGTACTTTTAATACTTTCACTACAGATATTTACTGCGTCGAAAACTCTACTGGTGGCACTGGCCCATTTACATATTATTGGGTGTTTGGAGATGGAAACACTTCCAATCTTCAGTATCCAACACATATATACAACCAAGTTGGAGACTATAATTTATGTTTGACTTATACAGATGCAAATGGATGTAGTAGTTATTACTGCGACACCATTACTATAAGTTCAAAAAGTAGTGGATATACGTTAAATGTGATTAACGAAAGTCAAATTAACACTTTAGATATTTTATCTTCAGAACCTAAAAACAAATCTAAAATTTATCCGAATCCAGTTGATAATCTATCTTTTTTAGATTATTCAAGTGATAAAAACTCAAATCTTAGCTTAACCTATATTGACTATTCTGGAAAAATTATCAAAAATGAAAGAGTTAAAATTAGTTCTGGAAACAATAAAATAGAATTGTCTACTGAAAATTTAACAAAAGGACTCTATTTTCTAAAAATAAGTGGGGAAACACATGTAGAAACAATAAGTTTTATTAAATAAACTGTTATAACTGAATTTAAAAACTACCATAATATTTAAATACTAAAAGATATTGTGGTAGTTTAATTTATATTCTAATTATAAAAATAACTTTTTCACCCACCACAACCTCAAATTATTTTCGTTGTTATTATTAATGAATTTAAATGTAGAAAAAGCGGAAAAAGCCCTGGAGTATGTAAAAGGGTATGCAAAAGGATATATTACAGAAATGGAGTGTAATGAAATGA
>JAYNHP010000032.1:6289-19857 GCA_038108155.1 Flavobacteriales bacterium
TTTTTTTTGGAATTAGATAGTTCATTTATTAAAAAACTAATAAACCAAGATAGAAAAGCACAACTCGAACTTTACAAAAAGTGTTTTGGCATTCTAATGAGCGTAGCTTACAGATATAAAAAAAACGAAGAAGATGCAAAATCATTATCTATAAACTCATTTTTAAAAGTGTTAACTAATATAGAATCTTACAAACCTAGTATTCCATTTACTGCTTGGATAAGAAGAATTGCCATTAATACTGCAATAGACGATTTTAGAAAAAATTCAAAGCATAATTTAATTGAGTACAGTGATGAAATATCTACTAATGATAATTACACTATAAATGATTATGATTTAGAAATAAGAGCAGAGGAATTAAATAATATGATTTTAAAACTTCCAAAAGCTACCAAGTTAGTATTTAATCTTTTTGCTATAGATGGATATTCACATAAAGAAATTGCAGAGCAATTAGAAATTTCTACTAATACATCCAAATGGCATGTTAAAGAAGCAAGAAAGAAATTGAAAGAACAAATATTAAAAAAACAAAATTTAGTTGAAAGATAGCGATAGAAATATTGACGATTTTTTTAAGAGTAAGCTTGAAAATAGGGACTTCAAAATGGATGACCAACATTTGAAAGATTTTGAAAATCAGTTGGATAAATTTAACAATCCAAAAAATATTGATGAGTTTTTTAAGAGCAAGCTAAATAAAAGAGAGTTCTCTCTGGACGATAAGCATTTAAGTAATCTTGAGCAGCAATTAGATCAGCTTAAAAGATTTAAATCGAAATATTGGTACAGTGCAGCTGCTGCATTATTGTTACTGCTATCAAGCTTACTTTATTTTAATTATTATGAAAAAGAAGCTATAGTTAATTATACTTCCAAAGAAATAAGTACAGAGAATTTTAATGTCAATAATGAGGATTTAGAAGCTAGTAAAATAAAAGCTAATGATGTCAAAAGATCTAATATCATTTCAACAAAAAAAATAAATCAAGAAAATTCAAAAATTAATCAATCAAAAAACAGCAATTCAAAAACTAAAAAAACATTAAAAATCTCATCCAAAAAAGAAGTTTTAAATACAGTCTCTAAAAGTAGCAGTTTGTTAGATATAACAAAGCCAAAAACTACTTTATCAACTAAAAAAACAAATGGATTGGTTAACAATAATAATTTAGAAAACAGCGAGGATAAAATAAATGAATTAGCATTAAACAATCCAAAAAGTAATTCTATTTTATCCATAGAAAATGATATAATTAAAGACATTATACCAGACTCCACATACAATACACATATAAATCCGTTGATAATAGATTCTACAGAAGGTTTTAGTGTAATAAATGATAGTTCTGTAAATAAGATAAGTGATACGTTAGAAAATTCAGTTTTCATATTTAAAGATTCTATCACAAATGCACTTTCACAGAATCTTTTAGACTCAATTATTAAAGATTCTATTCAGAAAGCTCCTGATTCACTTCAAAATGAAATGGTAGAATTATTTGATTCCATGAAAGTTGAAAAAAAATTCAGTATCTCATTTTCCTTAGGAACTAACTATATAATGAAACAAAATTCAATATTAGATCCTAACCAAGGTATGGCGCCTAATCCTCAGTATTCTCAAACATTGGAAGATTGTATTTTTACATTACCCTTAGACCTCAGACTTAATTACAATTTGAATAATAAATTCTCTTTATCTAGTGGTATTAATACAGCTAGTCTTGGTGAGAAAATAGATTACAATGATGTTCATGAAAACTATATGGTATATGACTCTAATTTTATTGACACCGTTTGTAATATTGGAACATTTCATGTTCCTTATTATGATATAAATACCAATCAAATGGATACTGCTATTTATTCTTTAATGATGGATACATCTTATTGGATAAATGAGAGCTATGAAGAAGAATCTATAAATAATTACAATGTACAAAACAGATATACCTACTTAAATATTCCATTTATGATAGGTTATCAATTTAAAATAAATAATATAAATATTGGATTGAGATCAGGGGGTGCAGTAGGATTTAGAATTAATAATAGTAATGGAATATATTACAATTCCAATATTCAAGGACTTCACAGTTTTAAAGCAAAAAAGACTATTTACAATATTGTAACTACTGCTTCTCTAGGTTATCAATTTAAAAATATAGAAATGTTTATTGAACCTAGATACTGGTTTAACTTAACTAACTCCATTCTAAAATCAGATATAGATCATAAATACCATGTTTTAGGATTAAATATTGGGGTTTCCTTAAAAATATAGTCAAACGGCATGGATATTGATTAATTTAGATTATGAAAAAATTTACTTTATTAATAATATTTTACTTAGTTTATTTTATATCGTTTTCTCAAAAATCTTCAGAAAAAGTTAGTGTAGAAAAATCTATTTTATCCATACAAACCGGCTATTTTGGCACTTGGATAAATCATGAATTAAAACTTCACAAAAAAATAGCTTTAAGAACTGAAGTTGGAACAGAATACAGACTAAAATTTGCGATAAAGCAAAGTTTTGACTCTTTAAAAAACCAAGTTTCCATTTTTTTAGAACCCAAATATTATTTCAATCTAGTCAAGAGAGAAAGCAAAAATAAAAACATAAAAAATAATGCTGGAAACTATATTTCATTAAGAACCAATTTTAATATTTTAAATAATTTAGAAAATGGGGATGTTTATTTTCATAACCTTACTCCCACTTTTGGAATAAGAAGAAATATCACTTCTCATTTTAATCTAGAGTTAAGTTTTGGTTATGGTATAAGCTATTCAAATTCCTTAATTCTTATTGAAGCGATGCCTTCCTTTAGATTTGGTTATACTTTCTAACCACTCCCTTAACACCATATTTTACGTTATATCAACGAATCAAAATTTGATATTATCAAATGTTAAGAGAATTTTCAAATCTTATCTTTATATTTGTTTAATGTTTATGCTAAATAGTTAAACAATAATTATTAAAAAATTAAATATTATGCGTAAAGTACTTTTTTTAATTCTATTAGTCTGTAATTCTGTAACTAATACCCTTAGTTCTCAATGTCATTATTTGATGTATATGTACGATAGTTACGGAGATGGTTGGAATAGTGCTTATTTAGAGGTAAATATGAACGGGAGTTTTGTAGGCAACTTTGATTGTTCCCAAAGTTTTACCCTTGATTCTGTATACTCCACTACAGGTGCCGCAATGGAGTTTATATGGCATTCTGGAAACTGGGATAGTGAGATTTCATTTACTATTATGGATCCCATGGGAGATACTTTAATCAATGTGATTTCAGCATCAGATTTAGACGATTTAGATTTTTTCACCCATACCTCTAATTCCACGTGTCAAAGTAATAATCCTTGCCTTAGTCCCAACTTTTTAAATGCTGGAAATATCACCCCAAATTCAGCAAATTTATTATGGCAAGCAGGTGGAAACGAAACTTCATGGAATTTAGAATGGGGAATTAGTGGTTTTAACCTTGGAAGTGGAACTTTATTAAATGGTCTCAACAGCACTAATTACAGTTTAAATTCTCTATCTAACAATACTTCTTACGATTTCTATGTACAAGCAAATTGCAGTAATTCTAACGTAAGTTCTTGGAGTGGACCTTATACATTTAACACCAATAACATTTCTACAGGTGCTGCATGTGGTATATTTACTTTATTACTTTACGACTCTTTTGGAAATGGTTGGAATGGAGCTTCAGTAGATGTGGTTATAAATGGTCAAGTTCTTCAGAATATTACTCTATTAACAGGAAGCGGTCCTGAGATATTTTCATTTTCAACTGATTCTAACGATGTAATAGACCTAATTTACAATTCTGGTAACTATGATTATGAAAACACTTATCAATTATTTGATAACAATTTTAATCTTATTGTAAGTCAAGGTGAATTTGGATTTATACCAAATGTAGACCCAGTTAGTACTTTTGGAATTATTGCATGCCCCAACTTACCACCTCCGCCACCTGGACCAATAGGAACTTGTGGTAGTTTTACGTTAGAACTGTACGATTCTTACGGCGATGGCTGGAATGGTGCTTCTTTAGACATAATTATAAATGGTAGTCCATTTCAAAACATAACTTTAGCGAATGGGAATGGCCCAGAAATATTCACATTTGCTACCGACTCAAATGATATAATAGATCTAATTTACAATACTGGAAGCTGGGATGATGAAAACACTTATAATTTAACTGACAATTCCGGAAATTTAATAATTAGTCAAGGATTAAATGGATTTATTTCCAATGTTGATCCAGTTAGTGTCTTCGGTATTGAAGCATGTACTTCTTGTCCGCAACCTTCCAACCTTTCTGCCAATACCTCAACTGTTGGAACTGCACTACTTGACTGGAATGGCGGTAGTGGAACTTTTAATTTAGAATGGGGACCAATAGGGTTTATTCAGGGTAGTGGAACTTTAGTAAACAACATTTCTGTAAATAGTTATTTATTAAATGGACTGAATAATAGTACAACTTATGATTTTTATGTTCAAGAAGCTTGTAGTGCAAATGAAATAAGTTCTTGGGCTGGTCCCTTATCTTTTACTACAGCGATTGTAGCTGGATCTTGTGGAATCTTTAATTTAGAACTATACGATTCTTGGGGGGATGGCTGGAATGGTGGTTTTATGAATGTTATTATCAATGGAAATGTTGCATTTTCTGGACTGACTTTAGTTAATGGAAATGGTCCTGAAATTTTTCCAATTTCTGTAAATATTGGAGATATAGTAGATTTTATTTACACCCCTGGCGCTTTTCAAGCTGAAAATTCATACAAAGTTTTTGACCAAAATGGAGTCATGCTTTTTGAAGAAGGGTTAGGAAATATTACCCCTAATAGTGTTTTTGGAGTAGAAGCTTGTCCAAGTTGTCCTGCACCATCCAATCTTTCTGCAAACACATCTACAGCAGGTACTGCTTTATTAGACTGGATGGGTGGATCTAGTCCTTTTGGTGGCACTTTTAATATTGAGTGGGGGCCTACTGGATTTAACCAAGGTAATGGAACTATTGTTAATAATATTAATGGAATGAGTTATTTACTCAATGGCCTAAGCAGTATTACTACCTATGATTATTATGTGCAAGAAGTCTGTAGCGTTAATGACCTGAGCAGCTGGGTGGGTCCTTTTACCTTTACAACTATTTATTTTTCTTCTGGTAGTGAATGTGGAGTTTATAGTCTTAAATTGATTAATAATTTTGGTCAAGGCTGGGGCAATTCTTTTGCAAAAGTTAAAATTAATAATAATGTGTACCAAACCTATACATTATCTAATGGAACATCTGAAACATTTAACTTTCCATTAGATTCTAACGATATTTTGGATATAGTTATAAATTTCAGTTCTAGTGGAGTTTGGGGATCTGATTTACAGTATATTCTTTCCGACCCTAATAATGTTGTAATTGCTAATGAACAAGGAACTGGAAATAATGAGCCTCCTGCAAACACCTACGGATACCAAGCATGTGCCACTGCTCCTTCTTCACCCAACGATTTTTGCGATATATATACTCTAATAATGAGAAAAGTTTTTGGTGGAAACTGGCAAGGAAATGTTGAAATTGAAATCAATAATAATGTTGAATATGTAGGATCTTTTATTGCTGGTGGATACAGACGAAGTGAACCTATTTCTTTTGGTGTTAGAGGAAATGATGAAGTAAGGGTTATTGCCAACGGATTAAATGGTTTTGATGAATACTACTCTGTTCAAAACGGCTTAGGAGATACAATTATTGATGTTAGTATTAGTAATGGTTATAGTCCTACTATTACTGTACAACCTTGTTACTTTGTAGGATTTGAAAATCCGGATTTTAACCAGGACATAAAAATTTATCCAAATCCTACAAGTGATATATTATTCATAAGTTCTGATAGCGAAATAAAGAATATAATAATTACCAATATTTACGGACAAATAGTCTATGAAAATTATGAAACTGGGGTGAATTTTGAACTGGATTTATCTAAATTGCCTAATAATTTATATCATATTTCATTTACAGATGCAAATAACATAAGGTCTTCTAGCAAAATTATGATTAGCCATTAATTCATTGGGTAAATAAAGTTGATGTTTTTTTCTACTTCATTAGATAAAGTGTGGTGAACAGGACAATTAAGAGCAGCTCTTTCTAAAATAGTTTTTGTTTTAGAATCGTAATCCATCGGGAAAGTCAACTCTATATCAATTTTTGAAATTCTTCTTGGATTATTGCCCATGGTTTTTTTTACAATTGCATTAGTGCCATTTATGCTAATTCCATTTTTCTCGACAGCAATAGCCATAATAGTCAATATACAACTTGCCAAAGCAGAACATACCATATCCGTTGGAGAAAAGGCCTCACCTAAACCGTGATTGTCTTTTGGAGCGTCGGTATTAATTTCAGAACCAGAATCTAAATGGGTAGCTGTAGTTCTTAAATTTCCTTGGTATTTGATTTCAAACGTGTTCATAACATAACTTTAAGTAAATATAGCTATATGGTTATTATTTACTATAATTACCTATTCTAAAAATCAATCTCTAATTGAACATAAATAACTGGTTTTTAATTATAATATTTTGGGCAAATGGATTAAATTTTATTTGCCAGAATAACAATAGTCTTATAAAGTTTACAGATTATCCCAAAATTAAAGCTTACAAAAGCAATAAGAGTAAGAACTCTTCAATGTTTCAAGGAAATAAAAAAACAAAAAAATATTTTGAAGGTTGGTATTTTAAAATGGTTTCTCAAGATGAACTGTCAATTTTAAGTGTTATTCCTGGCATTTCAATTTCTGAAGACGGTTCTACCAAACATGCTTTTATTCAAATTATTGATGGAAAAACTGCCGAAACAGAGTATATAAATTTCTCCATAGAAGATTTCTATTATTCAAAAGATAATTTTTTTGTTAGAATTGGTGACAATTACTTCTCTAAAGACAGTTTGATTTTAGATATTCAGGGAGATGATTTGTCTGTAATTGGAAAAATATACATGAATAACATTACCGAATTAAGAGCTGAAAGAAGCAAAAAAAAACAAAAAATAATGGGATGGTACTACAAAGTCCCGTTTATGGAATGTTATCATGAAGTTGTAAGTCTAAATCATGATTTAATTGGAGAAATTAAAGTAAATAATAGAAGCTTTAGCTTTGATAATGGAAAAGGATATATAGAAAAAGACTGGGGAAAATCTATGCCTTCTTCCTGGATATGGATTCAGGCTAATAATTTTAAAAATAGCAATTCTTCTATTATGCTTTCAGTAGCTAAAATTCCATGGCTAGGTTTTTCTTTTACTGGTTTTTTGGGGTTCTATTATTTAAATAACGAGGTGGTTCGATTTGGAACCTATTCC
Source organism: Flavobacteriales bacterium (assembly GCA_038108155.1). Taxonomy (GTDB): domain Bacteria; phylum Bacteroidota; class Bacteroidia; order Flavobacteriales_D; family Parvicellaceae; genus MED-G20. The sequence continues at coordinate 13,708 of JAYNHP010000032.1, forward strand.
AAAGCCAAAGTAAAGTTGGAGAAATATGAAGAAAATAGTTTAAACCTTAATATTGTTTTAAAAGATGAAATATTAGAAATTCAAACTATAAAAAAAAGCTCTGGAATGCTTAAAGCACCTATTAATGGAAATATGAATAGACGCATTTCAGAGGGAATTGATGCAGATTTAAAAGTAAAATTATTGGATGAAAATAAAAATATACTTTTTGAAGACAGTTCTAAAACTACAGGTTTAGAATTAGTGGGTGATATTAAAGAACTTTTTAAAAAGAAAATAAAAAATAATTAAAAACAATAAATCCTATGAATGTTAAAACTTCGAAAAGTAAAAGAATAGCTTCATTAGATTTATTAAAAGGTGCCATTATGATAATTATGGCCTTAGACCACGTAAGAGACTATTTTCATTTTGATGCTTTTTTCTTCGACCCAACCGATCCAGAAAAAACCAATATAGGACTATATTTAACTAGATGGATCACCCATTACTGTGCGCCTACTTTTAGCCTTTTAGCAGGTGTTTCTGCTTATCTAATTGGTATTAGAAAAAGTAAAAAAGAGCTTTCATCATTCTTATTTAAAAGAGGAATTTGGTTGATATTTATAGAGCTCACGGTGGTAAACTTTTCATGGTTTTTTGACATTCATTTTCAAACTTTTGGTCTTTTTGTTATATGGTCTCTTGGAATAAGTATGATTTTTCTTGCTGCCATTATACACCTCAAGCTAAAACATATTTTAATATTTAGTCTATTAATGATTTTTGGGCATAATGCACTAGATTCAATTCAAATTGGCAACCAAATATTTTGGTCCATTATCCATGAGTTTAACTTTATAGATTTACAAAGTGGAAGAAAATTATTGGTAGGTTATCCAATAATACCTTGGATTGGGGTAATGTCACTAGGCTATTATTTTGGTTCATTTTATGACAGAAATTTCTCAGCTGAAAAAAGAAAGAAAATATTTTTTATAATTGGTCTTTCTTCCATAGTTATGTTTTTAATTGTGAGGTTCCTTAACGGTTATGGGAATTTAAATAATTGGAAAAGCTATGAGTTAGCTATTCAAACTATTTTTTCATTTTTCAATCCTGCAAAATACCCTCCATCAATTTCTTATTTATTAATGACTTTAGGGCCTATATTTTTAATTCTATCTAAAACTGAAAACTTAAAAGGAAAAATTATTAATATAATTAGTGTCTTTGGAAAGGTTCCTTTTTTCTATTACATACTACATATATATCTAATTCACTTATTGGCTTTAATAACTGCATGGATAACTGGCTTTGGATGGAAAAGCTTGATAATTAAAGGATGGGTAACACAATCACCACTTTTAAAAGGTTTTGGATTTAATTTATGGATAGTTCACTTTATTTGGATTGCTATTGTAATAGCGCTTTATCCATTTTGTAAAAAGTTCAGTATTTACAAACAAAACAACAAAGACAAAGCTTGGCTTAGTTATTTGTAAGAAATATTGTTTAGTTTTTTTTAAAAATATTTATTCAAAATACGAATTTGATGATTTTGGTTTTAACTTATACTAATATCAAAATTAATCAACCATGAAAAAGTCTCTGTTTTATCTTCTTATAATTATTATAATTTCAAGCTGTTCTTCAAACGAAATCACTAATAATAAAATAGCAAGTAACGAAAGTAAAGGAAAATGTCCTTTACATTTTGGAAATAATCAAACAAGTGGATTAACTACTACTAACCAAGGAAATACCAACCGTGATTGGTGGCCTAACCAATTAGATCTTTCAATTTTAAGACAAAACTCTTCTCTTTCCAACCCTATGGGAAAAGATTTTAACTACTTAAAGGAATTTGAAAGTCTAGATTATTTTGCTCTAAAAAAAGATATTGAAAAGGTGATGACAGATTCTAAAGAATGGTGGCCTGCAGATTATGGAAATTACGGAGGTCTTTTCATAAGAATGGCTTGGCATAGTGCAGGAACTTATAGAACCGCTGACGGTAGAGGAGGCACTAGAGCTGGACAACAGAGATTTGCCCCTCAAAATAGCTGGCCAGATAATGCAAATTTAGATAAGGCTAGAAGATTATTATGGCCAATCAAACAGAAATATGGTCAAAAAATTTCATGGGCAGATTTAATGATTTTAGCTGGAAATGTAGCTCTAGAATCTATGGGATTTAAAACAGTAGGATTTGCTGGAGGAAGAACAGATGTTTGGGAGCCACAAAGTAATGTTTACTGGGGGGCTGAGAAAAAGTTTTTGGATGACGAAAGATATAACGAAGACAGAGAATTGGAACAACCACTTGCCGCAGTACAAATGGGTCTAATTTATGTAAATCCTGAAGGGCCAAACGGAGAACCAGACCCCATCAAAGCTGCTATAGATATTAGAGAAACCTTTGGAAGAATGGGGATGAACGATGAAGAAACTGTTGCACTAATTGCTGGAGGACACACTTTAGGAAAAACCCACGGAGCAGCAAGTGGTGACAATTTAGGTGCTTCACCGGAGGGAGCAGCTATTGAACAGCAAGGAATGGGTTGGAAAAGTAATTATAATACAGGTAAAGGCAAAGATGCAATAACTTCTGGACTGGAGGTTATTTGGACAGAAGAACCTACCAATTGGAACCATGGATATTTTGAAAGCTTATTTGAAAATGAATGGGAATTGACAAAAAGCCCGGGTGGAGCAAATCAATGGGTGGCTAAAAATCCTCATAAAATGTTTCCAGATGCTTTTGACGATGAAGTAATTCATAAGCCTACCATGCTTACAACTGATTTATCATTAATAGAGGATTCTGCGTACAGAGTTGTTTCTCAAAAGTTTTACGATGATCCAGCAGCATTTGAATTAGCATTTGCAAAAGCGTGGTTCAAGCTCACTCATAGAGATATGGGTCCAAAATCTAGCTATATTGGGCCAGAAATTCCTGAAGAAGAATACTCTTGGCAAGACCCTATTCCATCTGTGAATCACGAATTAGTTAATACAAAAAATATTGATTTAATTAAAAAAGAAATTAAAAACTCGGAATTAACAAATGAAGATATGATTACCACAGCTTGGGCTTCGGCATCTACTTTTAGAATTTCTGATAGAAGAGGTGGTGCTAATGGAGCTAGAATAAGACTAAACCCACAGATAAATTGGGAATCTAATAATCCAGAAGAGCTCAAAAGAGTAATTAAAATTTATGAGTCGATTCAAGAGAAATTCAACAAAAAATCTCAGAATCAAAAAATATCTTTAGCTGATTTAATTGTTTTGGGTGGATGTGTTGGAATTGAAGATGCAGCATCTTTAGGTGGAAGAACTATTAATATGCCCTTTTCACCAGGGAGAATGGATGCATTAGAAGAAAATACAGATATTAAAGGAATGTCTGTTTTAGAACCAATTGCAGATGGATTTAGAAATTATAAAAAAGCAGATTACACATTAAGTTCAGAGGAATTACTAATTGACAAAGCACAACAACTAACCTTGACAGCACCTGAAATGACTGCTTTAATAGGCGGAATGAGAGTACTAAATTCAAATTATAATCAATCCAGTATTGGTATATTAACCGAAACTCCAGGGGTGCTAAATAATGATTATTTCAGAAACCTTTGCAGTATGGATTATGAATGGAAACCAAAATCAGAAGAATCCACTATTTTTCATGGTTATAAAAGAGGGACAGAAGAATTAAAATGGACTGCAAGTAGAGTAGATTTAATTTTTGGATCTAATTCAGAACTAAGAGCAATTTGTGAAGTTTATGCAAGTGATGACGGTGGAGAAAGATTTATTAGGGATTTTATTAATGCTTGGACAAAAGTGATGAACTTAGATAGATTTTCCATCTAAACTATTAACTAATAAATCATTGTTCAATACTTATTAGTCATAAGTTAATTTAATTGGGGAGTTAATTTAATTTTACCCAATGCGCATCGCTTTACTTCTACTATTTCCCTTATTATTTTTTAAAGGATATAGTCAAAAAGAAATTATTTCTTCAAAAAGAATTGGTCAAATATCTTTAGATGGCGAGCTTGAAGAAACCGATTGGGTAAATGCTAACTGGACTTCTGGGTTTACTCAAATGAAACCATTTCCAGGTGAAAAAGCCTCTAAAAAAACTGAGGTTGCTATGTTATTTGATCAAGAAGCTATTTACTTTGGGGTAAAATGCTACGATCATCCAGATTCTATTTCTAGAGTACTATCATTAAGAGACGACTTCAATCCTAACTTAGACTTTTTTGGAATATTTTTAGATACCTATAACGACAAACAAAATGGATTTTTCTTTGGATTAAGTAGTAGAGGTGTCCAAGTAGATGCAAAAATTTTCAGCGAAGACTTTAATGACTTATTGAATCTAGTTTGGAGAAGTAAAACACAAATAAACGATCAAGGGTGGTTTGCAGAAATTAAAATTCCCTACTCTGCACTAAGATTTCCAAAGTCAGATATTCAGAATTGGAATATAAATTTCGCAAGGCAAATAAGTAGATTTAGAGAAGACAACAATTGGAGTCCAGTAAATCCAGACTTAGAAAATTACCTACTAGAAAGCGGGGTAGTTAAAGGAATTAAAGATATTACTCCTCCTGTAAGACTGGCTCTAATTCCATTTTTATCGAGTTACAATAGCTTCTCTAAAGACACAGAACCTCTTTCTACTTTTACTGGTGGCATGGATGTTAAATATGGAATAAATGAAGCTTTTACTTTAGATGTCACATTACTGCCAGATTTTGGGCAAGTAATTTTTGACCAACAAGTGCTCAACATAAGTCCTTTTGAAATAAGGTTTAATGAAAATAGACAATTTTTTACCGAAGGAACTGAGCTTTTTAATAAATCAAACTTGTTTTACAGTAGAAGAATTGGAGTTCAGACACCTTCCAAAGTCTATAAAAGTCAATTAAACGACAATGAAGAATTAAATGAGATTCCAACTTCTGTTCCATTAATTAATGCTAGTAAAATTTCTGGAAGATTAAAAAACGGATTAGGTATTGGTATTTTTAATGGTGTTACTGCAGAACAAAAAGGTAAAGCAATCAACAGAGAAAATGGTGATGAAAGAGAAATTTCCATCAGTCCATTAAGCAACTACAACGTCATCGTCTTAGATCAGAACTTAAAAAATAACAGTTCCATTACCTTTACCAATACCAATGTTTGGAGAGCTGGAAATTTTTACGATGCCAATGTCAGTGGTTTGGATACAAAGCTCAATAGTAAAAGCAACGATTACTTTGTACAGTCTCAAGCAAAAATATCTAACATATTAGATTCTAATAGTAATTTACTAGGACACACTTGGGGAATTGAAGCAGGTAAACAACGAGGGAACTTCACATACGGATTGGAATATTATGAAGAGTCGGATACCTATGACCCTAACGATTTGGGATTTTTAAGAGCTAACAACAGTCGTGTTAGCGAAGTATATATTGGATACAGAAATTTCAATCCTAAAATTGAAAAAATAAATAGATTTTTCACCAGTGCCTCCATTTCCAATGAATGGTTATATGCTCCCAATTTGTTTGGAGGAAGTTTTTGGAATGCTAGAGCTACAACAATAACAAATTCTTTTAATGCACTAGGAATAAGGTTAAGCGGAACATTAAATGAGTCTAACGATTATTTTGAACCAAGGGGGGATGTTATTGGAGAAGAAAAGTTTATTCGACCAGTGTGGACTAGCACTAGAGCTTGGTTTTCTTCAAATTATCAAAAAAGAATTGCTTTGGACATTGGCTTGGGATATGTATTTGTTGAGCGTAACAATTGGTGGGAATGGAACTACGACTTTGAAAATAGATTTAGGATAACTAATCAATTTTTTTTAATTCATAATTGGGAGCAAAGATTCCAAAATAACAGTGAAGGATATGCTGTAAGTTTTGGAACACCTGAATTTACACATAATGGAATTATTTTTGGAAATAGAGATAGAATAAACACTACTCAAACTATTGGAATAGACTATACATTGACCAACAGAATAGGAATCACATTCCGATTAAGAAATTACAATGCTATTATTAAATACAATAGCTTTTCAGAACTACTTCCAAATGGAAGATTATCTAGCTTAGAAAACTATTCTGGCAATGATATTAATGGTAACTCCGT
>JAYNHP010000032.1:19867-22958 GCA_038108155.1 Flavobacteriales bacterium
CTCCGTATATGATATCAATTACAATGCTTTTACTATCGATATGCTTTTTAGATGGGTGTTTTTTCCTGGAAGTGAAATTAATGTGGTATGGAAAAATTCCATTTTTTCAGATGACGAAAGTATTGATCAAACTTACTGGAATAACTTATTTGGTAGCTTACAAGACGGTCCAATGAATACATTTTCTGTTAAATTAATCTATTGGCTAGATGCTCAATATCTCAAAAAATAAAAAGACATTCAGTTTCCAGAAATCTCAACGCCTTATTTTATTTTATAAACTTTATTAATTTTGAATAAAAACTAATTCTCATGATAAAGAGAACTACCTTCATAATCTGTATTATATTTCTAGCGTTTAATTTATTTGGACAACAACAATTAAATAGATCTCTATTTTTCGATGGGCAAAATAGAAGTTTTATTGTTTATATTCCTCCTTTTTATGATGGAAGTACTCAAGTACCTATAGTTTTTAATTTTCATGGTGGTGGTGGTACATCTTCAAGTTTTATTTTCACCAACGATATGCGTCCAATTGCAGATACTGCAAATTTTATAGCAGTTTATCCTCAAGCTGCAGTAGATCCAAGCGATGGAAGCAATTCTTGGTTGCATAAAACTCCAACGACTCATAACGATGTTAATTTTATTGAAGCAATTATTGATACCCTTAGCAATGATTATAATATTGACAATGATAGAGTTTATGCTTGTGGTTACTCTGAGGGTGGTATTTTTTCTTATGAACTGGGTTGCAGATTAAATAATAGAATTGCATCTTTCTGCTCGGTCTCTGGAAGTATGCTGGTAGATGCATTTCGAGTTAGTTATTATAACTTGGGCAACTGCAATCCTATTCATCCTACTGCAGTTTTATTAATACCTGGTACTTCGGATTTTAGCCCCCATTCCTCCTACTCCGGACTTCAACCCTACTATATGTCTGTAAATGAAATAACAACTTACTGGGCCAACCATAACAACACAAATTTAAATCCAACGATAACTTCAGTCCCTAATACCAATAATTCCGATGGAAGTACAGTTGAGAAGAGAATTTGGGAGAATGGTGATAATTGCGTAGCTGTCCAAGAACTTAAAGTAATTAATGGCGGACACGATTGGCCAGGAAGCTCTGGTAATATGGATATTAACGCATCTGAGGAAATTTGGAAATTTGTTTCCAAATACGATATTAATGGTTTAATAAATTGTGGTTCTACAGACATAACAAATTCTAATGATGTGGAATATAAAATATTTCCAAATCCGTCCTCCAATGTTATTCATGTAAAAAACTTTGATAATAACAGCTCCAATTTTCAAATATTTTCTTCAATAGGAAAATTAGTGATGAATGGTGCTATAAATAGTACAAGTCTTTCAATAGATATTTCAAATTTGAAGCCTCAACTCTATATTTTAAAAATTGATGGCATTTCTTATAAAATAATTAAGGAATAAAAAAAGCAGGTCCATCGACCTGCTTTTGAGTTGGAAAGGAGTGATTAGAAAAGATGCACAAAAGGCACCAATAGTCCAATCAACTCCTTAGAATTTTTTTCGATAGACATTTGACACCTCCTTTCTATATTAAATTAAACATGGCTGTTGTCACAGCATTATATATTTCGTTATGAATATAATCAAGAATTTGATTTGAAACGATACTTGTTCAATAAATATGAAAAAAGAAATTAAATAATGTACTTTTGAGCTGTTAAATAAATTATTTATGGGAATACTTATTCCAATAATTTTAATTGTACTAACAAGTATTGTCATTTGGAAATCATCCGATGGTTTTGATGTTGCTTCCTCCTACTTAGGAAGAAATCTTTCTTACGGGGTAAAAGGAGCTACTATTAATGCAATATCTAGCTCTATGCCAGAACTTTTAACAACCGTTTTCTTTTTGATTTTCTTAAAAGATGCAGAAGGTTTTTCCGGTGGAATGGGGACAGTTGCTGGAAGTGCTGTTTTCAACGCAATGATAATTCCTGCATTTTCTGTTTTGGCAGTATATTATTATAGAATTTCTAACACAATAAATATTTCAAAAAAAGTTATATACAGAGACAGTTTTGCTCTTCTAATTTCTCAAATTGCACTTATTTTAATTATTTATTATGAATTTCTTACCTGGTTAGGTGGCTTAATATTGATTTTAATATATGGAATTTATGTCTTTTATATGTTTTATAAAATGCCCAGTACCAGTTCGTCTGATTATAAGGACCCAAAAAATGAAGAAATATTTCAAAATAGAATAGTTTTATTTTTAAAATTAGACTTTTATAGCTCTATAATTGGCAATAAAAGATTGAATAACAATAATTCTATTTTGTTACTTGTTATTTCATTGATTTTTATTGGATTATCGTGTTTACTTTTGGTAAAAGCTTGTGAAATGCTTGGTGAGGCAGAGTATTCTTTTTTGGGACTAAATAATTTAAAAGGTCTTGATTTACCAATTTCAATTGTTGCTGTAATTATTGCAGCTGCAGCTACAAGTGTGCCAGATACCATATTGTCTATTAAAGATGCAAGAAAAGGAAATTACAACGATGCTATTTCTAACGCATTAGGGAGTAATATTTTTGATATTTGTTTTGCATTAGGACTACCAATACTACTTTACTCTATTTTTTATGGACCTATAGTAATGGATCCAGAAACTCTATCTTTTAGCTTAAATGTGTTGATAGTACTTTTTATACTCACAGTATTTACATTTTTAGTTTTTATCTATGGGGAAACCATTGGGATAGCAAAAGCCATAATTTTATTAATGATGTATGCTGCTTTTATAGGTTATGTTTTGGTTTTTCACCTTTAAATACTTTACCCCCCAATTATATAAATTATTAACGTTAAAATATTACATTGAAAAAATTTGAAGATAAAAATATCAACCCCAGAGATGAACCTTTTCTTGTAAGTAAATCCTAATATTACAAGGAAATTAAACAAAAAACTATGAAAAAAATTATACTTACTATATCTATTGCCTTTGTAATAACTCAGATAATTAAGGCACAAGTAATAACAGCTGTTCCCTGTGACATGTTAGGGATGTCTGTAAATG
>JAYNHP010000033.1:0-20810 GCA_038108155.1 Flavobacteriales bacterium
TGGTAACTTTCTTCAAAAAGCCATAATGGAATTTTGGCCATTTGTGCAGCGTATTTTCTTAAGTCTGATGTCTTTACAGATCTTTTAGGTTTTTTTGAAGAAAATAAAGCAATTGCCCACACCTTATCTTGATCAGATGCAGTAGAAAAAAACTTCTCCAGTGCTTTAACTTTTAGATTGGTCTTATTGGTTTTATCAATCTGCTCTACTAAATCTGCAAAATCAAACATTATTTTCAATAGTTTCTCCCTCTTGAAAAGGTGTGTTTTCTATAAACGAGTTGTACCCATTCTCATTTAGATATTTAGAAAAAATATCTTTATAACCATGAGTACATACTATGTTTTTTGCTTCAGTATCTTCAATAGTCTGAATTAAATCTTTCCAATCGACATGATCTGAAAGCACAAATCCTCTATCAATAGCTCTTCTTCTTCTAGCTCCTCTAAAAGTCATCCATCCACTAGACGAAGAAGTAACATAAGGAACCATTTTTTTTAACCATAGTGATCCATGGGTACTAGGTGGGGCAATCACTAAATTGCCAATTAAATCTTCTTTTTTGGTTTCCCTAGTAATACGATGAGTTTTTGGCAAATTTTTATAGGTTCTTATTACCTCATTAAGATTTTCAACAGCTCCATGGGTGTATATTTTTCCTATTTCAAGATCTAAATTGACAATAAGACGTTGAGCTTTACCTAAACTGTAAGCAAATAATACTGCGGTTTGATTGTTAGCTTTACATTCTTTCCAATAATCATTTATCTCATTGATGACAATCTCTTGCTTTTTCCAATTAAAAGCTGGTAATCCGAAAGTACATTCTGTTATAAACGTATTGCATTTAATCGGTTCAAAAGGGGTTGAAATACCATCATTTTCTCTTTTGTAATCTCCACTATATACCCACACATCTCCTTTGTATTCCACTCTAACTTGAGAAGAGCCAATAATATGTCCTGCTGGATGCAAAGAAAATTGAACTCCGTTGATAGTAAACTTCTCTCCCCAGTCTTTACTTTCTATATTTATATTCCCTAATCTATGTTTTACAATAGGAACACTGTTGGGATGGGTTAGATAATATTGATGTCCATATTTAGAATGGTCTGCATGTGCATGGGAAATTATAACCTTATCTACTGGTCTCCAAGCATCTATGTAAATTTTAGCTTTAGGACAATAAATTCCATTTTGATTAAATACCAGTAAAGAATTTTTCATTAATTAAATTTATAGATTTTTAAAAAAGACTTAAGAACCGTTTAATATTAAATAAACCTAATTACTGGAAATACTAAAATTAAAAAATATGGGAAGAAATTTAAAGTGGCGCGGGGGGGAATTGAACCCCCGACCTCAGGGTTATGAATCCTGCGCTCTAACCGTCTGAGCTACCGCGCCATTTTAGGCGACAAATATAGATAAATTTAGAAAATTAGTACACTTCATATTATTCTATTGTTAAATAATAATTTGAGGATTTTTTATGTTATGTAAACATTGTATTTAATTTTTTCTATATTGGCAACAATAAGTGAAGAATAAACATCGATATGAGTAAAACAAAATCAGAATTTGAATATATTATAAATACCTCCCCTATTATTTTATTTAACTGTTTGACTACAGCAAGTGGCTTATCTGAATGGTTTTGCGACGATGTTAATCTCAAAGACGATAAATTTACATTTTTTTGGGACGGTAGTGAAGAAACTGCTACTCTCAAAAATGTAAAGAAAGGAGAATCTATTAAGTTTCAGTGGGAAGACGATGAAGGAGAAGATTACTATTTTGAAATGGCTATAAGAATAGATGACCTAACCAAAGAAGTTGCACTAATTATTACTGATTTTCACGAAGACGATGAAGATGAATTAAGATTACTTTGGGACAATAATATCCATAAATTAAAGCAAGCTATTGGGGGATAAATACTTTTAATAATCTTTTAAATTAAATCAATTTGAAGAGAATTAGTTGGTTGGTAACATCCTAATTCCTAGGTCCATTTTTATTGAATTTCATTATTTGGATGGTTATATTAGATATGCAGTTTTTGTGGCTCTATATTGACGATCTGATGGGAAAAGGATTAGAGTGGAATATTATTTTAGAACTATTAATTTATGCATCTGCAAATTGGGTTCCTTTAGCACTTCCTCTATCTGTTTTATTGGCTTCAATTATGTCGTTTGGGAGTTTGGGAGAAAAAAAAGAACTTCTTGCAATGAAAGCATCGGGAATCTCGTTGTTTAAAATAATGAAGCCACTTATGGTTGTTATTTTGCTTGTTGCTTTATTTGCCTTTTATTTTACAAATAGTCTTTGGCCAGTTGCCAACTTTAAAATGAGAGTCCTTCTAAGAGACATCCAAAAAACTAAAGTAGCATTAGTTCTTCAACCAGGAATTTTTTTTAAATCTGAACTATTTTCAATTAGAGTTGGTGAAAAAGATAGAAATGGAATAGAATTTAACGATGTATTAATTTATGATCAAAGTAATATTAACAAGCAAAAACTTGGCTCATGGTCCTATAAAAAAGACCCTAGAGATTACAAAAGAGTTATTAGAGCAAAAAAAGGAAAGTTAATTAATCCAGAAGACAGATCTAAATTGGAACTTGAGCTTTCAGATGGTTATATGATTCAAGAGTGGAATCCCGAATCTTTTAAAGATTCCAAGGTTCCATACACAAAATATAATTTTAAAAAGACAGTTATATCATTTGAATTAAATGCATTTGAATTTCAAAGATCTAGTGAAAGTTCCTATAAAAGAGATGAATATCTTCTCAGCTTGGGTCAAATATATTCTTTAAATGATTCTATAATACGGCAAAGAAATAAACAATATGAAAAAATTAATGGTCTTATAACAGACCAAATATCTTTATTAAAAGATTCTAGCTATAAATGTTCAAAGATTACACAAGATTATTTTCAAAAAATTAGTGAAATACAACCCAAAAAAGGAATTAAAAGAGACCACCAAATAGCTATTAAAAAATTAGATCAATTAAGAAATCATTTAAAAGTTGCTAAAGCAAAAGACAAATCTGCTGAAAATTTCATCTCTAATTTAAAAATAGAATGGAATAGAAAATTCACTCTTTCTTATGCAGTTTTCATGTTATTTTTTTTAGGTGCTCCTTTAGGTGCTGTTGTAAAAAAAGGTGGACTAGGATGGCCGGTGATTACTGCAATTTTGATTTTTTTAATTTACTTTGTGCTAACAAGAGCTGGAGAAGAAATGGCTTCGAACTATACTATGTTACCTAGGACTGGAATGTGGCTTAGTTCCATATGTATAACTCCAATTTCAATATTTATATTCTATAAAGCTAACAGAGACGCTAAGATTTTTGAATTAGAATGGTACCAACGAATAGTTAAAAAATGAAAGTATTGCAAATATGTCATAAACCACCTTTACCCTCAACAGATGGTGGTTGTATTGCAATTAACAATATATCTAAGGGTCTAATTAAGGAATTGGGCTCTATTAAAGTTTTGACTATAAATACACTAAAACATCCTTTTAATATTAAAAACTTTGATAAAAACTACATCAAAAATTCCAAAATAGAGTCAACATTTGTGGATACCAAACTAAATATTGTAGATGCATTTTCAAATTTGGTCACCTACGACTCTTACAATATTTCAAGATTTTTTTCACCAGATTTTAATGCTCTGATAATTAAAACATTAAAATCTGAAAGTTTTGATATTGTACTTTTAGAAAGTTTATTTACAACACCATATATTGAAACTATAAGAAATTATTCTAATTCTAAAATAATATTAAGGTCTCATAACTTAGAATATATTATATGGCAGAGACTCTCAAAAGAAAGTGTAAACCCAGCAAAAAAAATATATCTCAAATTACTTTCTAGTCAACTAAAGAACTATGAATTAAATATTTTAAAAAAAATTGATGGAATTGCTACAATTAGTAATCAAGACAAAAATAAGTATCTAGAACTAAACTGTCCAGTGAGAACTGTAACTATCCCTTTTGGAATAGAAACTAAAGATTACAATTATAACTTCAAAAATAGAGAGGATGGCAAATTAAAGTTTTTTCACATGGGAGCTATGGACTGGAAACCAAATCTTGAAGCTGTGGTTTGGCTTCTAGACGAAATATGGCCTGAAATTCAAAAAAAAATTCCAAATGCAGAACTACATCTTGCTGGAAAAAATATGCCAGATTGGTTATTTAAAAAGAAAGATAAAAATGTATTTAATCACAAAGAGGTAAAAGACTCATCAAAATTTATTTCTGAGCACGATGTAATGTTTGTTCCATTACTATCTGCAGGTGGGATAAGAGTTAAAATCATTGAAGGAATGGCGCATGGGAAAGCAATTATTTCTACTAAAATTGGGGCTGAAGGTATTGATTATAAAAATGAAGAAAACATTTTAATAGCTAATTCTCCACAAGAATTTTGCGAACAAGCTTTGAAAATTAACACAAAAAAAACTGACTATAAAAAAATAGGTAAAAACGCTAGAGAACATGTCTTAAAAACCTATAATCAAAATAAAATATCAAAAAAGTTAGTTGATTTTTTTGAAACTGTTTTATGAAAATTGTTTATTTAACATCTCGTTTCCCATATCCAATCAATAAAGGTGATAAGTTAAGGTCCTACTATCAAATTAAAGAACTTTCCAAAAGTCATGAAATTCATTTAATATCGCTTACAGAGAAATCTATTTCGGAGAAAAATATTTTGGCTTTAAATAAATATTGTAAATCAATAACAATTTATAAAATGATTTTTTTTAAAAGAATTTTCAATCTTTTTAAAACTTTATTTAATAATAAGCCTTTTCAAGTAAATTATTTTTACCATTATTCAATACAAAAAAAAATAAACGATAAAATTGCAGAAATTAATCCTGATTACATCTTTTGTCAATTAGTGAGAACAGCTATGTATGTTAAAAACAATCATACTAATGCTAAAGTATTAGACTACATGGATTCATTATCCAAAGGAATGGAAAGAAGAATAAAAATTTCAAATATTTTCATGAAACCATTTGTTATAATGGAATTTCAAAGACTTAAAAGATTTGAAAATTTAGCATTTGAATTTTTTAATAAACATATCATTATTTCTGAAAATGATAGAAAAGAAATAGCACACAATAAAAAGGATACGATTGAAATAATTGGCAACGGAATTGATACAAATTATTTTCAAAAAATAGATACAGAAATTAAATACGATATTGTTTTTATTGGAAACCGTAGCTACCTTCCTAATCTTGAAGCTGCAAATTTTATTGCTAAAGAAGTTCTACCAAAGCTTCTTGAAAAACTTCCAATGATAAAAGTTTTGATTGCTGGAAGTAATCCATCTAAAAAAGTTGTGAAATTGGCTAATAAAAATATTGAAATACAAGGTTGGGTCGAAGATATTAGAAAAACCTACAGCAGCGGTAAAATATTTTTTGCTCCAATGACTATTGGGAGTGGATTACAAAATAAATTATTAGAAGCTATGTCTTCGAGTATCCCTTGCATAACATCAGAACTTAGCAACAAATCTTTAAAAGCAGTAGAGAAAAAAAATATTTTAATTGGACGATCAGTAAATGAATATGTAAATCATATAATTTTACTACTAAATGACGAGAAAATAAGAAAGAAAATTGGAGAAAGCGGAAGAAAATATGTGATTGAAAATTACAACTGGAAAACTGCAAACGATAAATTATTAAGATTATTAAAATCTAAACAAAATTTTTAGTTGGATTATATAATTAAATTTGCAAAGAATTATCTATTAGCATGAATACAATCGAGGAAGCATTAGAAGATATCAAGCAAGGGAAAATAGTTATCGTTGTAGACGATGAAGACCGAGAAAATGAAGGAGATTTTGTTACCGCTGCAAGGAATGCAAATCCTGAACTAATTAATTTTATGGCCACACATGGCAGAGGGTTGATATGTACGCCGCTTGTTGAACAAAGGTGTGATGACCTTGGACTTGAGATGATGGTTGATTCTAACAATTCACACTTTGATACTCCCTTTACCGTATCAATAGATTTAATCGGCGATGGATGTTCCACGGGGATATCTGCTGCAGACAGATCTAAAACAGTGCAAGCATTAATCGACCCCAATACAAAACCAAAAGATTTAGGTAAGCCAGGCCATATTTTCCCTCTAAGAGCCAAAGCTGGTGGTGTTCTAAGACGTGCAGGGCATACTGAGGCAGCAGTGGACCTAAGTAGACTGGCAGGATTTGAACCAGCTGGTTTAATTGTAGAAATAATGAATGAAGATGGGACAATGGCTAGACTTCCAGAACTTAAAGAAATTGCCAAAAGATTTAATTTAAAAATTGTTACCATAGAATCTCTAATTGCCTACAGAATGCAACACGAAACGTTGATAGAAGAAGTTGTTGAAGTAGATCTTCCTACAAAGTATGGTGATTTTAAATTAAAAGCTTTTAAACAAACTACAACAGGTGAAGAACACCTTGCATTAGTTAAAGGAGAATGGGATAAAGACGAATCTGTTTTAGTAAGAGTTCATTCGTCTTGCTTTACAGGAGATATATTAGGATCGCTTAGATGTGATTGTGGAGATCAATTGACTTCTGCTATGGGAATGATAAATAAAGCGGGCAAAGGAGTTGTACTATACGTTAATCAAGAAGGAAGAGGAATCGGACTTTTAAATAAACTTAAAGCCTACAAACTTCAAGAGCAAGGATACGATACACTAGACGCTAATCTAAAACTAGGTTTTAAAGGGGATGCAAGAGATTATGGTGTTGGTGCTCAAATTCTACGAGCAGTTGGCGTTCAAAAAATGAAATTGTTAAGTAATAATCCTAAAAAAAGAACTGGACTAACTGGATACGGATTGGAAATTACAGAAACTGTAAACATAGAAATTGAATGTAATATTCACAATGAAAAATACTTAGAGACTAAAAAAGAAAAAATGGGTCATGAATTAAAAATTAAAAAAACCCGTTAACATTAATAAAAAAATTTAAGTACGTTTTTTTCTATTCTATCAAGGGGATTTTCAAGATCAGGCTTTTCAAATTTTGTTCCACTAACTTTTTCAAAAAGTTCAATATATCTCTCTGAAACAGATTTAACATACTCCTTATTCATTTCTGGAATCTTTTGACCATCTTTTCCTTGAAAGCCATTTTCCATTAACCATTCTCTAACAAATTCTTTACTTAATTGTTTTTGAGGTTTTCCATTTTCCTGTCTTTCTTGATAACCTTCCTTATAAAAATATCGACTAGAATCTGGTGTGTGAATTTCATCAATTAAAAATATTTTGCCGTCTTTTTTACCAAATTCATACTTTGTATCCACTAAGATCAAACCTCTTTCGTCTGCCATTTCAGATCCTCTTTGAAACACTGCTCTAGTATACTCCTCTAACTTTAAATAATCTTTTTCTTCAACTATACCTTTTCTTAATATATCTTCCCTAGATATATCTTCGTCATGGCCAAATTCTGCTTTTGTAGAAGGAGTAATAATTGGTGTTGGAAACTTTTGATGTTCAACCATTCCATCTGGCATTTTAACACCACATATTTCTCTTTTTCCTGACTTATAAGTTCTCCAAGCGTGGCCGGTCAGATAGCCTCTTATAACCATTTCTATTTTAAAAGGTTTACAAAAATGGCCTATTGTCACATTTGGATCAGGTGATGAAATCATCCAATTTGGCACAATATCTTCAGTAGATTTCAAAAACATTTTAGCCAATTGATTTAAAACCTGTCCTTTGAAAGGAATTCCTTTGGGCAAAACAACATCAAATGCTGAAATTCTATCTGTTACAATCATTGTTAAGAATTCATCATTAATATTATACACATCTCTAACTTTTCCATTATATACATCTTTCTGATTGGGAAAATTAAAATTGGTACTTGTAATTGCTTTCATTTTTTTTATTTAAATACTTTAATAATTTTTTTAACTAAAGGATGCCTAATAACATCATCTTCATTCAGATTTACAATACTAATATCTTTTTGATTTTTAAATAAATCTAAAGCTAATTTTAAACCACTTTTTTGGTGTTTTGGCAAATCAACTTGAGTAATATCTCCAGTAACAATAAATTTTGCAGACTTACCCATTCTTGTCAAAAACATTTTTAATTGCGCTTCGGTTGTATTCTGAGCTTCATCTAATATTACAAATGCATTGTCTAAAGTTCTTCCTCTCATAAAACCTAAAGGAGCAATTTGAATAACCTTATCTTCTAAATATTCAGTTAATTTAGAGTTAGGTATCATATCTGTTAAAGCATCATATAAAGGCTGTAAATAGGGATCTAATTTTTCTTTTAAATCTCCTGGAAGAAATCCTAAATTTTCACCTGCTTCAACTGCTGGTCTAGTTAAAATTATTTTTCTAACTCTTTTTTCTTTTAGTGCCTTTACTGCTAAAGCAACTGCAGTATAAGTTTTTCCGGATCCAGCAGGTCCAACTGCAAATAATAAATCATCTTTTTCAATGGCATTCACCATATTGAACTGATTTAGAGATCTTGATCTAATTATTCTTCCTTTATTGCCATATAATAAAACATTATCTTTGGAAAAATTTGTTTTTTCTAGTTGGTATTTTTTTTCAATAATTGATTTTAAAACTACGTCTGATAGAGAACCAAATTTTGAATAATGATTTTCAATCATTGTCCATGATTCTAAAAATATTTTAACATTTTTGTCATCTCCTATTACGTTAAGATCTTCATCTCTTAGAATTAATTTTAGTTTTGGATAGTTGGTCTTAAGTGAATCTAGATTTTGATTTTTATCTCCAAATATTTCAGATTGAGAAGACCTAGATATATTAATTTTCTTTTGCTGCAAATAAAGAATAGTTTTAAGAAATTAAATTATTGTATTTTTGAATAACAAATGTAATCATTAGGCAAAAATAATTAAAAAAAAACATGTTAATTACACTTACTTCTGACATGGGACTTAAAGATTACTACGTTGCTGCAATGAAAGGGGCAATTTACAGTCAGTTACCAGATGCAAAAATTGTAGATATATCTCATAATATTCCACCTTTTGACATATTACATGCTTCCTTTGTTTTAAAAAATACTTTTAAACAGTTTCCTAAAAATACTATTCATATCATAGGTGTAGATGCAGAAAAAAGTGAGGAAAACAACCATCTTATAGTAAAAAATCACGACCAATATTTTATTGGAGCAGATAATGGAATTTTCTCTTTAATTTTTGATAAAAAACCAGATGGAATTTGGAGTATAAATATCAATTCAGAAATTAATGATTACTCTTTTCCAACCAAAGATATATTCGTTCCAATAGCATGCCATCTTTCAAGAGGCGGATTACCGTCTGTAGTTGCTAAAGAAATTCAAGAAATTAAAACCAAGCAACTATTTAGACCTATAATTGACAACAACAGCATTAAAGCCATGGTCTGTTACATTGACAAATATGGCAACTTAATGACCAATGTTACTAGGCAAATATTTAAAGATGTTGGTAAAAACAGAATGTTTAAAATTTTTCTTACTAGATCTGAATATAGCATTCAAAAAATTTCCAGTAAATACAATGATGTTCCTGGTGGAGAAAGAGTAGCTATATTTGGAAGTAGTGGTTTTTTAGAAATTGCAATTAACAAAGGGGTTCAAGGTTCTGGTGGAGGAGCTAGCCAATTATTTGGAATTAAAATCAATGATATTATAACCATAGAGTTTAGCGAAGAATGATAGTAAGAATTGTAAAACTTATAATATCAAAAGAGAAAACAAAAGATTTTTGTTTGTTTTTTAACAACAAAAAAACACAAATTGAAGAATTTGAGGGTTGTATAAAAGTTGAACTTCTTCAAGACACTAAAGAACCTAGTTTGTATTTTACTTACAGCCATTGGAAAAATGAAGAATCTCTGGAAAATTATAGAAACTCTGTATTTTTTAAAAACATTTGGAATAATACAAAATTGTATTTTTGTGGAAAACCGGAAGCGTGGAGTCTAAACAAACCAACCAATGAATAATTCTAATATTATAATTACCAATATTAAGGAGTTGGTTGGAATACTTCCAAAAAATAAGTTAGTCCTCAGCGGAAAAGAAATGAATAAGCTTTCCGTCCTAAAAAATGCATTTATCGAAGTTAAAGAAGATAAAATTGAGTCATTTGGTTTAATGAAAGATTTAAAACTAAAAGATTCTCAAAAGGTTTTTGATGCCAATGGAGGAACTGTTTTACCTTCTTGGAACGATTCTCACACCCATTTAGTATTTGCTAAATCTAGGGAGAAAGAGTTTATTGATAAAATAAATGGGCTTTCTTACGAACAAATTGCAAAAAAAGGGGGTGGTATTTTAAATTCGGCTCTTCATTTAGAAAAAATTTCAGAAGAAACACTTTTTGAAAACTCTAGGCAAAGGTTGCAAAATATAATTAATCTTGGTACTGGATCAATTGAGATAAAGAGCGGCTACGGGTTGAGCCTGGAAGGAGAATTAAAAATTCTAAGAACGATTAAGAGATTAAAGGAAACTTTTGATATTGAAATTAAATCTACATTTTTAGGTGCTCATGCTTTGCCAAAAAAATATAAAAACAACAGAGATAAATATATTGATTTAATAATCAATGAAATGCTGCCAAATATTCATAAGGAAGAATTAGCAGAGTATATTGATGTATTTTGTGAAACTAATTATTTTAATATCGATGAACTAGATAGAATTTTAGATGCTGGTGCAAAGTTTAATTTAAAACCCAAAGTTCATGTAAATCAATTCACTTCGATAGGAGGAATTCAAAAGGCAATAGAGCATCAGGCAATTTCTGTAGACCATTTAGAAATAATGGAAGAAGATGACTACGATTCCTTAAGAAATTCTTCTACAATTGCTACACTTTTGCCATCGTGTTCATTTTTCATAGATATAGCATATGCACCTGCAAAAAAATTAATGGATAAAAATATTCCATTTGCTTTAGCAAGTGACTTAAATCCAGGGTCTTCGCCGAATGGTAATATGAACTTAGTGAATTCGTTAGCATGTATTAAAATGAAAATTTTACCAGAAGCTGTTATAAACGCAAGTACAATTAATGGTGCCTATGCTATGGAAATATCCAATTTAACTGGTTCTATAACTGCTGGCAAACAAGCCAATTTAATAATAACAAAACCCATAGAATCCTATCCATACTTGTTCTATTCGTTTGGAGAAAACTGCATAGAAAGAACAATGGTAAAAGGAAAATGGAATAAATAATTAAAAAATGAAGAAAAGAATAATATTTTACATGATCTTTACAATGTTTATTTCAAATAATGTAAAAGGTCAAAATATTGAAGAAAACCTAGGTAGTTGGTGGATGTATTTTGGTACACATAAGTTTAGTGAAAAATACAGTTTACATTACGAAACTCAATTAAGGAACTATGAAATAGTTTCTAATTTTTACCAGCTTTTACCTAGAGTCGGATTGAACTACCATATTGATAAAAACACTTCTATAACTGCAGGATATGCTTGGATACCAACACAAACTTCCATGGGAGAAGGATTTGATGGCGATTTAGTAACTGAAAATAGAATTTGGCAACAATTTATATTAAAAAACAAAGTTGGTAATATTAACTTTAGACACCGTTACCGATTAGAACAAAGGTGGATTAAACTAGGGGAAGAAACAAAATATAAAAATAGAGCTAGATACATGCTTTCGCTAAGACTTCCTATTTCAAAGAATGATGACTCTCCCCTATTCATTTCATTATATGATGAAATATTTCTTAATATTTCTGACACCCCTTTTGATCAAAATAGATTGTTTGCAGCTTTGGGATACCAAATTAACAAGCAAATGAATTTTCAATTGGGATACTTAAGACATCGATCCGGTGGTTTAGACCTTAATCGTTTACAATTAGCGGTCTTTTTAAATACTGGCAATTAAAACTTAGATTGAATCTGAAACATAAATGTTCTTGGAGAACCTAGATTTGCTGGTCTAATTAAATAGGAATTATTAAATAAGTTTTCACACAAAAATCCTACAGTAATATCATTCTTTAAATTGTATTTAATTCTGCAATCCAATAAATTATATCCATTGTTAAGAGTTAGCATAGACCTATTAATACCTAAATCTGTGGATATTAGTGTATTTTCGTTAAAAAGCCCTGTTACAAATGCGTAGTCAATATTGTCCATTTTAGAATTATACTGATAGGAAATACCAATTGTTAATTTTCTTTTATAAACACTTTCTATATCTAGCCTAATATTAGTTTTACTTCTGTACTTTAAAGTAGAATTATTGACCGAAGAACTAGTATTTGAAAATGTATACTTTGTAGGATTAGATTCATTGAGCGCAATTTCAGCTAAAGAAATTTGAGCTATATCTAATGGTATTAAATCTTCAAATGAACTATCAGGGTAAACTGAATAAGGATTTGAATAAGTTGCACCAAAAAGTAAACCCAAAGACCAATTATCTGAGACTAATCCGCTTGCATTAATTGTAAACTCCAAACCTGGTATCCTTGCTTTATTTACATTTTTAGAACTAAAACCTAATCCATAAGAAGATGGTTCAGATGGACCCCATATCCCTAAAGTAAATTCCATCATATCATTATATTCCATTAAAAAGCCAACTAAATCAATATAACCTTTAAAATTTCTAATCTTAATCACTTTTTTAAGTCCTAGTTCAGAAGTCCAACCAGACTCAGGAATTAGATCTGGATTATTATATAAATTAATTGGGCCAATATCTCCTTTGAAATATAATTCAGTCATTGTTGGAAATCTAAAGCCCTGGCCAAAAGATGAGCGCAAATTCCAACCATTAGATATCTCATAATTTAAACCTCCTCGAAAAACAGGCTGACCAAATGTAGTATTGTTCAAGTCAAAGTACTCGTATCTTCCTCCAATAGAAAAATTAATTTTATTAATTTTTTGATCTAGTTGTAAATATGCACTGTAATTCTCCCCAGTTATTTGGCCATCTTGTGAAAATTGAGAATTAAGGCTATTGGTCTTCCCCTTTAAAGAAACTAATGTTAACCCTGATGTGATTGTAGTATTTTCATCATGGAATTGATTTTGATATTCGTTAAATGACAGTAGAGAATTGTTCTTATTATTAGGATTATCGTTGTAAAATAAATTTCTACTTAAAATTCTAGACCTTAATACGTGTTTAAAAGAATTGTGGTAATAAGTTACAGATGGGTCAATATAGAACCGATTACCATTGTTTGGAATATTAGTTCCACCAAGTGGGATATAGGCATTTGTATCGTTCTGCCACATAACAAACAATCCACTTTTCCTTTGCATATAATTTAGATTCAAACCAAATGTTACTTTGTCTTTTACAAGTTTAGAATTTGCAGAAATTCTGGTTTGTTGATTATTAATGAATTTAATATATCCTCTATCGTTATAATGATTTGCAGAGAGGGTCAAATCTAGATTTTTTATCTTCTTACTATGGCTTAAACTTATTCCATTTCTTAACATTAAAGAATCTCCCCACCACTTATTTCTAGGATCTTTTGGACTATCCCAAAAGCCAACAAATGAACTAAGTATCGTCTGAGGATTTAAAGACGGTGTTTTAGTTTTAATATTTATAATTCCATTTAAGGCAGAGGAACCATATAAAGAGGATGAAGCTCCTTTGATTACTTCTATCTGCTCGATATTTTCCATCGGAATTAAATTAAAATCTACTTCTCCTTGGTCTGCAGATAAAATAGGCATTTCGTCAACCATTACTAGAACTCTACTTCCAGTTCCATAACTCCACCCACTTCCACTTCTTATATTTAATTGACCATCAATTAGTTGAATACTTGGAACATTTCTTATTAAATCTGAAAGTGTTATACAATTTTTACTTTCAATGAGTTTAGAATCTATAACATCCATTGAAACAGTAACTTCTTCAATTTTTTGTTTGAATTTCGAAGCAGAAACAACCAATAAATTAAGTTCAGAGGAATTTTCATGTAATGAAACATTTATTAACTTATTTTGACTAATATCTAGTTCTATTGTTTTGGATTTATAACCAATATATGAAAAGGTTAATTTTAGTAATCCAACAGGGACGGATATATTATATTTCCCAAACGAATTTGTAACTGTTCCCAAATTAGGATAAGAATTGATATTATCTTTGGGATTATCTAGTTGATTAATTTTTATCGAGACTCCAACCAGCGGTTTAAATGAAACCGAATCTTTAACAATACCAGAAATTGTAAATTGAGCATTACAACGAATAGATAAAGCCAGTAATAAAATAAAGAATAATTTAAAAAATCTCATATGGTATATCACAAGATAGGCTAATATTTAACAAAATTAATAGTTAGAATTTATTTCACTTAAAGGCAAACCCTTCCATGTAATTCCTTCTTGCCATTTAGGAGCACGCACTTCTTTTAAATAGTTCATTAGCAACTTCTCAAGTTCTTTTGCTTTCTTTGGTTTATGATAAACCAAGTTCTGACTTTCTTTTTAATCAATTGTTAGGTTTTAAAGAAATAACTCTCCGCTGTCTTGAAATTTAACAAGTTTAAAATCTCCTTTTTAACTGCTGAATGGGGACATCCAAATTAAATGAGTAGTTTACTAAACAGTTTGTACATGTTTCAGATGATAATTAACTAAATTATCTACTGGTTTTTGAATTATATCACCAAGAATTACTCCATGTTTATCTGCAGCAACCATAAGTTCTTTTTCAAAAATTTTACTAATTGAACCAATAAAATGGGTTTGAACGGATTTGTATTCTGGATAACAACAGACATGAATTTTAATAAATTCATTCATTCCATCCTGAATCATCTCTGTAACATATTCGTGGTGGTAATGTCTATTAATAAATTTCATAAAAGAAGCTAGATATACATTAGCATGTGGTTTCATGTATACATTTTCAAAAATATCTGCTTTTGCATCACCAAATTGACTTTCAAAATCTTTATGAATTGAATCTGGAAGCTGATTATATAAATAATCTTTTAATAATTTTTTTCCATAAAAAGATCCAGAGCCTTCATCCCCTAAAACATAAGCAATGGCTGGAACTTCTTCTCTTAAATTTTGACCATCAAAATAACATGAATTTGAACCTGTTCCTAAAATACAAGATATTGCAGGTTCACCTTTATAAGTAGATAATGCACAGGCTAGTAAATCATGATCAACTGTAACATTTGAGTTAGGATATATTTTACTCAACCCAGATTTAACGATGTTATTCATCTCTTCACTCGAACATCCTGCACCGTAAAAATACAATCTTTCTACATTTTTTGAAGCTTCATAAAAGTCTTTATTATTTTGAATTTCATTAGCTATAAATTCACTAGAATGAAAAAAAGGATTGAATCCCATAGTTTTATACATTGTAACTTGATTTTCATCATTAACAAGTACCCAATCGGTCTTGGTAGACCCACTTTCTGCGATTAGTATCATATATATAAATTTAAAATATAGTTTTGGAATATTTATTTTTAAAAATGTATCTGTAAATTAAGAGATTAATCTCTTTAAAGTTATTTATTTTTTTAAATAAATCTTTAATTTTTTTGTTACTTTTTAAAGTAATATTAACTGGGTAAATTAAGCTAATTAAAAAATCTAAATTTATGTTAGAGAAAGTCATAATTATAAGATTTTACAAAGACCAAAATATTTCAACTTCCGAAGACAAAGTATTCATTATATAACTTACAGGAAGTAATTCTTTATTAGCTCTTTTTAATATATTTTCATTTTCCTTACCAGAAATATTAAAAATGATTTTCTTAGAATTTAGTAGAGATTTTAAATTATGAGTGAGCCTCTTTTTAATTGGAAAAGGAGCTATGTTTAAACATATATCAGGATAAATATCTGAAAGTGCATTTTCTGTTTGAATAGTATTTGGAAATAGAGAGGCTGTATGGCCATCTAAACCCATCTCCAATAAAACAATAGATTTTTCATTTAAAAAAACAGAATTTGATAGTTTAGATAAGGATAAATTATTGTTTTCGTCTTTTAAATCATATATCATTGGAGTTATAGATGCCTTTTGTAAAATGGTTTCTCCTAATGCTTCTGAAATATTGTAAAAATTAGTTTTCTTGGATTGATTATCAATCCATTTTTCATCTACCAACCCAAATTTCACTTTTGACCAATCAACTTTTGAAATCTCTTTAAATCTTTTGTATAAAGAAAGAGAAGATGCACCACAAGAAAGTAAAACTTTTACTTCATTACTTGATTTTGTTTCAATACGCAAGTTTACTTCAATCAAAGACAATAAGTTGTCTTCTAGAACAGTGGAGTTTTCAAATTTTTTCAAAATCATTATATGCTAATATACACTTATTGTTTAACATACACTTAGTATTTAAGCGATTATTGTTATAACAACACCTAATAAAAACATTTTAAGAAATTGTTGACTTAGAAAATTAATTATAAATAACAATTGGCTCCTCTATTAAACCAAAAGAATTTCTTATTTCACCATCCATAATTAATTGAATATTAATTTTTGTGTCAATTGGGAAAGAATTACCGTCTAAAGTTTTAGTATTTAAAGTAGTAATACCATTTTGAGTTTCTGCATAAAACTCTACTAATGAAAATTCACCATTTTGGTATCCATATCCTTCACCAAAATCAGAATACAATACTCCTTTTGCATACAGATTAGTGTCTAATGAAACTAATAGAGTAATAGTGTCTAATGAAAAAGAATTGGTGGATACAATAGGATTACACAATGGAACTATAGCTCCGGGTCTAATCAAAACATCTGGGTGGTATTTATGATTTTGACTTATTTCACCATTTATAGAGACATTTCTCCAATTACCCTTAGGAATTTGACTATTTTCACTCCATTTAGGAACAATTAATAAATCACTTCCAAGTAAGAAATTTTCTTGTTCAGTTCTTAAATATTTTTCTGCTGGATTATTAAAAAAGACTGGCCTCATGACTGGCATTCCAGTATTTGCACTTTCCCAAAATAAGGTATATAAATAAGGTAACAAGCGATATCTTCTTTGCAAAGCTTCTCTAGAAACTGTTTCTACTTCTTCACCAAAAGACCAGGGTTCCTGATTTATAGAACCTTTAGTAGAATGCGCTCTAGAAAAAGGATAAAAAGCTCCTACAGCTATCCAATGAGCATAAAGTTCTGGAGTTGCATTACCAGCAAACCCGCCTATATCTGGTCCATTAAAAGGCTGTCCTGATAGACTTAGATTAAGACTCATAGGAATAGATTGCTTTAAATGTTTCATTGAAGAATTATTATCTCCAGTCCAAGTTGCTGCATATCGATGTCCACCTAAAAAGTTAGATCTAGTCAGTACAAATGGTCTTTTTTCAGGATTAGATTTAATTATTCCCTTTCTTGAAGATTCTACCATCATCATTCCATAAACATTGTGGTACCTTAAGTGTATATCATTTTTAATATTTTCATCTCCTACATGTTTATTACTATCTGGCATGGTCCAATCTACAGTTTCAAAAACAGCCGGTTCGTTCATGTCGTTCCAAACTCCATCGACACCTTTAGCCATGAAGTTTTCATACAATCCTCCCCACCATTTAGAAACCTTAGACTGAGTAAAATCAGGAAAAACACAGTCTCCTGGCCAAACTTTACCAAGAAATACAGAATCGTTTCTAGTCATTACCCAAGCATTTATTTTTTCGCCAGAATCATAAACAAAAAATCCTTTTTCAGCTTTTACACCTGGATCTATCATCCATACAGATTTAAAATCTTTTTGATGTAAATAATCATTGGTTTCTTTTGGATTAGGAAAGTGAATAGAATCAAAAGTGAAAATTTTAAAATCTTGCATATAATCAATATCCATCCATATTACATCGCAAGGAATATTTTTTAAACGCATCGTATCTGCTAAAGATTTAACTCTTTCATCGGGATAATAAGAATATCGACATTGGTGAAAACCTAGACTCCAAAGTGGAGGAAGTTCGATAGTTCCAGTAAGTTTTCCAAGCTCTTTCATCACTTCTTGTGGAGAATCTTTTTCAATTACTATAACTCTAAATGCTGGTCCTTCAGACGAAAAAGTAATTCTTTCTCCTAAAGAAATCTCCATTTTCCAAGTATTATCTGCTATAACTCCAAAACTTTTACCATTTTCTCCAACACCTAACACCCAAGGATGTGACTGATATAATCTTTGGCCATTGTCTTTACCATAACCATAATTATCTGTATTCCATAATTTTACGGTTTTACCATTTCTTATCAAATCTCCCATGACTTCTCCTGTTCCATATAAATCTACATTTGAACCAAATGAAACTTGAGCGATCTGTCTATCCGAAAATTCAGAAAAAGATACTTTTAGAGAACTAGAATCGGATACTTTATCGATTTCTAATGGTTCATTTAATATAGCAAAAGAGGGAGTATGTGATGATTTATCATACCCTGTTGGATAATAAATTTTTACATTACTATCACAATTAATAATAGTTTGTTTAGTCTGTTTTTTACTACAACTAGTAATTAAAAAAGAAACTAAAAAAAGTAAATAAAGTAGATTTTTGGTATATTTCATAGATTAATATTTAAATTATTTCCTGTTAGTAATTTATTTAGATTTTAGATATTTTAATTACCTTTTGACTGTATTTTAAAAAATATATTCCTCTCTCTAAATCTCCTAAAAATATTTTTCCATTATTCAGAGTACCATTTTTAATAACCTCACCATTAATATTAAGGATATAATAATTTTGATTTTTATAATAACCGTCAGTAATATTTAAAAAATCAACAACTGGATTTGGAAATACAATAAAACTATTTTTCTCAAAATGAATAGTACTATTAGGTGAATTACAAAGACATATATTTTTTGGAATATTAAGATTTGGTTCTGCAGGTGCATTGTAAGTGACTTTTACCCAACATTTTTGCCCCATTTGATTTTCAGTTGTATTTCTTATTTTAATGGTATACAAATCTTCATTTAATATTGAAAAATCATGAGAAAAGTCTCCTATTCCAGTAATTGAATCTATTGTATTGCAATTACTATCTAATAGTAATATATCTACAGATAAATTATTAAATAATGGATAAAATTCAATATTTAAATTGCTTTGAGCTTCTAAATGGACTTTACCAACAATTCTACATTCTTTACTTTGGTTTGGCAACATTCCTCCTTGCTGTAAAGAAGATATATGGCTATCTCCCAAATCATTAGCCATTTCCCATTCTTGAGTAATTTGTTCTGAAGAATTGATATAATTGGTAGTAATTCCATCAGGAGCCCAAATTGAATACCCTTTTCTGGAGTTGTTCGCAGAACCATCACATGGTGGAATATTAATATCTATTTTACCACCACCATAAACAATTATAGTATTTGTATTAGCACCAGAATAATCTTTTAAAACTGTACCATCTGCCCAATTAGTTTGGACACCAATTAAGTTTTTCCAATTACTCCAACTATCATTGACAGCAATAATTGCCTTAGCATCTCTTTCAATTACCAAAGCATCGTTCTCTTGCCATCTTACAAGATAAGAACCACCTTTAAAATTAAGATTTTGATGACACCAAATGATATTTACAATATCAGGTCTCATAGGTAATTCTGCTGAATCAGTAGGGTCGTGGTTATATCTGTTCCCATTGTATCCAATATCAAATAAGTCTTCAAAATAGACCATGGGAGCACCGTCTACTGCAAAAGCAATAGCATATACCACACTTAGTCTAGAGTCATTAGGTTCAATTTGAGATCCCAATTGACTTCCAAAATTCCATCCATTATAATTTCCATTGTTATCAAGAATAGGTCTAAATGTATCATGATTATTTACAAATGGGACTGTTCTTTGTCTATTAAGCTGCTGGTAATTGGGAACCTGTCCCAAATCAAATGCTCCATTACCTTGAATAATACCAGTAAGTGCATTTCTAAGAGAAAAATCAAATGTGCCTGCTCTATTTTGTACATCATTGCACCATTGATCTAGTTCACTAGCACCACCTACCCACTCTCCTACTGCAAACATATCATCCGTTCCATTTGCCCATAAATTTCCGTGTTGTAGATTCCATAAATAGTCCTCAGCTATATAAGTTGGAAAGTGTTTTATAGCATCTAATCTTACACCAGAAAAACCAACTTGCTTTTTATACCATAATATCCAATTTCGCATTTCGTTTCTCATATAATTTATTGATTGAATTGGATTAAATATACAGTTAGAACTTTGTCCAAATGATGAACTTTCAAAAGAAATATCTGGACCCCAAAAAGGAGAGTTAATATCATTTGTGCAACAAATAAATCCATTATTTGGATAGAAATTCTGCCAATTTTTATGAAATCTACCTTCTCTTGAAATATAATTTCCTGCTGTAGAATTTAAAGCTGGTGATTTATGGCAAACATATCTAAAATTTTTATACTTATTAGTTGAACCATCATCCATAGCAGCTGGATCTATGCCTCCATTTCCAGTTACACTACCTGCTCCAGTTACATGATTTAGAACAATATCTTGAACAACATCAATGCCATTAGCTTTCATTACAGCCACCATTCTCAATAGTTGGTCCTTATCTCCCAATTTTGTTTTTAAAAAACCTTTTTGATATTTATCTCCAAGATCGTAATGATCAAATGGTGCATAACCCATATCATCAATT
>JAYNHP010000034.1:0-20320 GCA_038108155.1 Flavobacteriales bacterium
CGTTACAGGCTCAAGCAGGTTGTGATAGTATAGCGACGTTAAACTTAACGATTAAAGATCTAAATGTAGGGGACACGTTGGTATTAGTAGCATGTGATAGTGCAGAGTGGAATGGAGTTTTTTATTATCAATCAGGTATTTATAATGATACACTACAAAGCGCTACAGGTTGTGACAGTATTTTGACCTTAAACTTGGTTATAAATCAGAGCACTATGACAAATAATTTTGTTCAAATTTGCTCAGGTGATAGTATTCTAGTTAATGGAATTTATCAGTCAACTAGTGGAGTATACTTTGATACATTACAAACCACTAGTGGTTGTGATAGTATTACTTCAACTACTTTAACAGTAACAACGTTCTACACGGTTCCATTAAATTCTCAAATTTGTAATAATGATAGTATATTATTTGGTGGTAATTATTTAGATACATCCGGAATATATTACGACACTGTACAAAATGCAAATGGATGTGATACATTATTTGTATTAGATTTAGTTGTTGATACTGCAATTCCAATTACTTTAATAAATATAAATGCATGTGATGAGTTCTTAACTCCAAATGGTGTTTTAATAACTAATTCTGGCGTAATTAATGATACATTAGTAGCAGTTAGCGGTTGCGATAGTATTATAAACTATAATGTAATTATAACTTACTCTTCATTTGTCACGGTAACAGATACTGCTTGTGGTTCTTATTTGTCTCCTCAAGGAAATATCTATACAGCTACAGGAATTTATACCGATACACTTGTAAATTCTACAGGATGTGATAGTATTATAACAATCGATTTATTGATCTATTGTAACGATGCAGATGGTGATGGTATCCCAGATGATATTGATTTAGACGACGACAACGATGGTATTTCAGATGTGGATGAAGGAACTGGTGATACAGATGGTGATGGAATTCCTGATTATTTAGATATAGATAGTGATAACGATGGAATTTTTGACGTTGTTGAATCTGGAAATGGACTCCTAGACACGAATAATGACGGAGTAATTGATTCTAATGACATTGGATTTAGCGATAATAATAATAATGGAATGGCAGATGGTTCAGAAAACACTAGCCCTGTTGATAGTGATAACGATGGAATTGCTGACTATTTAGATTTAGATAGTGATAACGATGGAATTTACGATGTGATCGAAGGAGGAGATGGTTCTCAAGATACTAATAACGATGGGGTAGTAGATTCTAACGATAATGGATTTACAGATATAGACAACAATGGTATGTCGGATAATACCCAAGGAACAACCCCATTAGACAATGATAGTGATGGAGTACTAGATTATCTAGATTTGGATAGTGATAACGACGGAATTTATGATGTTGTTGAATCAGGAAATGGTTCTCAAGACACAAATAATGATGGAGTACTAAATTATCTAGACTCTGGTTATTCTGATTCTGATAATAATGGTATGTCGGATCTTTCCCAAGGTTCAATACCAACAGATACAGATAGTGATGGTACTGCAGATTATTTAGATTTAGATAGTGATGGAGATGGTTGTAGTGATGTATTAGAAGCAGGTTTTATTGATGGAGATGGAGATGGTTATTTAGGAGATTCTCCAATTTCTCAGGATTCATTAGGTTTAGTTGTTAACAGTGGAGGATATTTAATTCCTGGAGATTTTGACTCTAACGGGGTCTTTGATTTCTTAGAAGAAGGTTCTCAAGTTATTTTTGATATTCATCCATCCGAACTTGAGGTATTTATTGAAGGAGATGATATTATTTTAACTACAGAATCAAACTCTTTATCTACTATTTTCTATCAATGGCAAATTAGCTCAGATGGAGGTGCTTCTTGGAATAATGTTATAGATAATAATATATTTAGTGGAGCACAAACCAACACTTTATACATGTATGGATTAACCAAAGAGTTTGATCAAAATTTATTACAGCTAGTAGTTTCAACACCTGGGTATGTTTGCGGATCTGACGAATTTTCAGAACAAACCCTACTTCAATTGGAAACTGTTTTAATACCTGAAGGATTTTCACCAAATGGCGACAATGTAAATGATACATGGCATATTTCTGGAATAGATCAGTTTCCTATAAACCATGTAGAAGTATATAATAGGTGGGAGACTAAGGTATTTGAAACAGATAATTATGGAACGAATAATGAATGGAATGGAATTCCTAATGTGCTAAATGGATTAATTCTTGGAAACAGCAATGTTCCTGAAGGAACTTATTTCTACATTATTACTTTCGGTGGTGAATATGAGGGCAAAAAGCCAATTAAAGGATATGTTTACATAAGAAATAAATAACTATGAAAAAACTTATATTAATATCTCTATTTTTTAGTTTCTTGGTTTCAAGTAAATCTCAACAAGATGCGATGTTTACTTATTACATGTTTAACCATCAGTCTGTAAACCCAGCATATGTAGGCTCTAAAGATATTGTAAATGCAACGATGATTAATAGGTCTCAGTGGACAGGTTTTGAAGGAGCTCCTTGGTCACATACTATTTGTGTAAATACTCCATTAGTAAATGAATCTTTAGGATTCGGTTTAAGTTTTTCGAATGATAGGATTGGACCAGCAGTATTAAATAACTTGACCCTAGATCTTGCCTATCATTTAAATTTTTTTACTGATCATAGGTTATCAATGGGTGTTAAAGTAGGAGGAAATCATTCAAGATTTGATCTAAGGGCTTTAGAACTAGATAACCAAATAGATAATTCTTTTATGGTAAATAATGGGAAGTTTATGCCAAATTATGGATTTGGATTATATTACTACACACCAAAATTTTATGTGGGCTTCTCATCTCCTCACCTGGTAAATTATGACTTTAACTCTACTCAAAGACATTATTTTTTAATAGCTGGTGGCATATTTAAAATTAATGAAGAAATTAAAATAAGACCAAGTACTTTTGTTAAATCTACTAGAAATGCTGCTAGTACTTTAGATCTTTCAGCGTTACTAATTCTAAAAGATAAATTATGGGCTGGATTATCATTTAGAGCCCCTTTTGGATTAATTCTACCTTCTTCTAATAACGGCGGAGCTTATTCATTATTAGCTGGTATGAATATCAACGATCAGATTTCTGTTGGTTATTCTTTTAGTTATTCTTTAGGAAACCAAACCTTTAAGTACAATGGTGGATCTCATGAAATCTCCATTAGATACGATTATTTTTACGAAGTCAAAAAAGTAATTAAATCTCCAAGATATTTTTAATGATTACTAATTTGAAACACATATTACTTATAATTTTATCTCTACTGTGTACAGTAACTTTTTCACAAAAAAATGGGTCTGATCAAGTAATACAGATAAATGGAAAGGACGGAACTACTCGTTACTATAAAAGAGGTATTTTAGTTAAAATTGATTCCAACTTTTCTAAAAAAGATTCCAAATCTTTGAACTCCAAAAAATATAATTTCAAAAATGCTCCAATTTTTCAATTTGGTTTTGGAAAAAGTGATCAAGTAGCTAATGATTGGGGGAATTATTATTATGATAAAGAATCTTACCAAAAAGCTATAGACAGATTTAGTGATTTAACAGAAAAAAATGTAGATGTTTTAAGAAAACTTGGGAAATCGTATTTTAATATAAATAATTTAGATAGCTCGGAACATTACTTTAAAATTGTTGCTGAAAAAACAAATAGTTCTGCAGATTGGTATAACTACTCTCACTTGTTATATATGAACGAAAAATTTGATGAAGCAGAAAGTATCAGAAATTTATATGCCAATTCGTCTAATGAAAAAAGAGCAGAAATATTTAAGAGCAATATTGCACATAAGGAACTCTTAGATAATATTTCTTCTGTGGATTTAATTAATTTATCTACTAATACTGAGAATTCTGACTTTGGTGCTTACGCTGTAAAAAATGATTCTACAAATACTTATTATACACTTTTTACAAGTGCTAATAAATCCTCCCTTAGAGAAATTAAAAAATCTAAGTTTGTGAAGCCAGATCAACCTACTTTTGATATTTTTAAAACCCAGCTAAGTTATCCTTCTCTTGATGTTACTTCCCCAAAATCTTTAAGTGGTGAATTGTCTAACGAATATCAAGAAGGTCCAGCTATAATAACACCAGATAAAAAAACTGTTTATTTTACAAGGAGCAATAATATAGAAGCTGATGATGATTATCTATATTTAAGTTTGTACTCTGTAGCAACTGGAATGCTTGATGAACAAGACAGCATAATTCCATTTTCTATTAATAACGACCATTATTCTGTTATGCATCCAACAATATCTAACGATGGAAATAAAATATTTTTCTCAAGTGATATCCCTGGAGGATATGGAGGCCTTGATTTATATTATTGTGAAATCTTAGGTATTCGAGAAAAGAAAATAAATGGAAAACTGAAAAAAATTAATAAATTATCTGATCCAATCAATCTAGGTAACAAGATTAACACAGAGGGAAATGAGGTTTTTCCTTACTTTATGAATGATAATGTTTTATTTTATTCTTCAGATGGAAGAATTGGATTAGGAGGATTAGATATTTTTATGGTTTATAACTATTTAGATTCAAATTTATTAAAGATTGATAATATTGGAAAACCTTTTAATTCTCCAAAAGACGATTTTTCTTTTTTTATTTCTAAAGATATAAAGTTTGGATTTCTTTCTTCTAATAGACCAGGAGGTAAAGGAGATGACGATATATATTGCTTCAAGCTTAATCCTAGTATCTCAGAAGGAACAGATGATTATTATACTATGGTAAAAGGAGAGACTCTAAAAGTTATTTCAAATTCTGTTCTTAACAACGATTTTTTAAATGACACTTCCCAAAATTTCCTTAGCCAAAATGCTTTTCACAATGCTGAAATTATAAGTAATCCTTCCACTGGGAAAATTAATTTTAATAGTGACGGTACGTTTATTTATACCCCTAATAACAATAAAGTTTCAGTAGACAAATTTACTTACAGAATTTTAAATGATTCGTATTCTAAAGATACTATTAATGTTTTTATTAAAGCTTTAGATAAAACAATTCCAGTAGCAGTTGATGATCATTATGTTATTAAAAAAGGCGAAAATTTTTCTGCAGATTCAATTAGTGGAACCTTGCATAACGATTCTGACTCTGGAGGAGATATTTTAACTACTATTTTACTTGATTCTCCGTTACATGGAGAAATAGACTTTAAAGAGGATGGTTCTTTTACCTACTATCCTGAAGATTATTTTGTAGAGTCAGATACCTTTACTTATGTAGTTACAGATGGTCAGTATTATGACACTGCAGAAGTTACACTAATAAGGTTAGTTTCTGGAGTTGATATAGCCAAAATTATAGAAATTAATCCTATTTATTTTGATTTAAATAAATCTAATATTAGAGATGACGCTGCTACTGAACTTCTTAAAATAGTTAATGTAATGAACGAATACCCATCAATGGTGGTTGAATTAGGCTCGCACACTGATTGTAGAGCGTCTCAAACATATAACAGAAATCTTTCGGACAGAAGAGCCAAGTCTTCTGCAAGCTTTATTAAAGAACGAATTACCAATCCTGAAAGAATTTATGGCAAGGGTTTTGGGGAATCCAAACTAAAAAATAAATGTGAATGTGAAGGTTCAAAAATAGTACCTTGTTCTGAAGAACAACACCAAGAAAATAGACGTACTGAGTTTATCATAATCAATATGTAATTTCTATATTTGCCTCTTATGAGATCATTCAGGTATATATTTTTATTTCTAATTACTAATATTAGCTATTTATCTCATTCTCAATGTTCTAATCTTTCTGTTAATGCAGGTACTAATTCAAATAAGATAACAGAGAATTTATATGAAGAAAATTTTTCTGGTCAAAACGGTAAGGGTGCATTTGGATCTAGTATAGATGTAGCTGGTTGCTCATGGACATTAGATGTAAGTAATGCTACACTTTCCAACAATGATGATTATTTTAAGGTCGTAAATGAAAAGTTAGAGGCTAAAGATGTTGACGGAAATTGTATATGGTACTCTCCTTCAATAAATATTTCTAATTTCCATAACGTTGCTTTAAGTTTAAATGCTAGTGAGAGTGGATCATTAGAGAGTTCAGATTATATAAAATCAGAATACAGTTTAGACGGAGGAGTTTGGACTACTTTCTCTACTTATGGTCAAATATATGATGATTTTAATAGTAGAACAGTTTCTCAAAATGGATTAAGAGGCAATACAATACAGATCAAAATTTCAGTAAATAATGATTTCGGAAATGAATATATAAGATTCGACAACGTAAAGGTTACTGGACAAACCTATAAAACAAATCTTTGTTATGGTTCTTCAGTTAGTTTAGGAAGCGCTAATACCGCAGTTTGGGCAGGTAGTGGAAATCCAGCTATAACCTACACCTGGACTCCTTCAACATCTTTGGACGATCCAACTATAGCAAGTCCAACTGCTAATCCAACTAATGATATAATATATAAAGTTGTTTCTAGTCTAAACTACAATGGAAATATTTGTAAGGATAGTTCTCTATTTCATGTTAATGTTACTCCACAAGTTGCAATCCAAAGTAATTCTCCAGTATGTATTGACGATACTTTAGTTTTATCTGAAATAGGGGGGGACGCAAGTATTTGGAATTGGACTTCTAACGGAAATGCAAATATTCTAACCTTTGAGGATACTACAACTAAAGTTGTAGGTATGGTAGATGGCGAAATATTTACAGTCTCAGTTGAGGATGACTATGGGTGTACTAATTCAGAATCTATTACAATAACTGTAAATCCAAAACCTACAAATGTTACTTCAACTCCTCATGGTACTTACTGCAGTTCAGACTCACCAGTAAATTTATCGGGTGGGTTACCTCTTGGCGGTTATTATGCTGCAGATACTGGTGTTGATAATAATACTTACGACCCTTCAACTGCTGGTTATGGTAGTGCTATTGTGTCGGTAGACATCATGTATATATGGGCAAACTCTAATGGTTGTAAGGATACAGTTACCGCTCCAATTAACATTCAATTAGCGCCAGAAGTAGATCTAAACTCCTCTTTTTTATCTTTGAATCCAACTGACGATGACTACATGACTGTTTCTGCTCAAACGGGTGGTTGGTCAAAATGCGGAAGTGAAGATCCAACATTTACATTAGAACTAGAACTCACTAATGCTAGTGTTGCAAATAATTCAGCAAATGTTTCTTATGACCTAGATTTTGGAGATGGAAATTCAATAAATAATATTTTACCAGGTGTAATTTACAGTAATACTTATTTAGGTCAAGGTGCATATGATATAATTGTAACAGCAACTGATAATATTACAGGCTGTGTTAGAACTTATGAGAAAGAATTCTTTTATGGAACAAACCCTGCTGTATCTTTAGGAACACCTGGCAACACTACAGGAAGATGTGCACCTGCTAGCTATGGATTTCCCGTGGAATTTTTTACCATTGATTTAGCTACAGGAGACACTACGATTAATAGTCCAGGAACTTCGTATTTAAAATTTACTAACGATGGAAAACCAGATTCTTCCTTTATTCATCCAAACCCAAAAGATAATTTAATTAAATCTGTTATTAATCACTCCTTTGACGAAGCTTCTTGTGGATATAGTTTCGCCGGTCAGGATAATATATTTTCTATTGCAATAACTGCAACTAATGGATGTGGATCATCATCGGCTAGTGTGTTTCCAATCACACAATCTTCTCCTCCTATTGCTAAAATAGATTCTACAGATTCAATTTTTTGTATAAATGTTCCTGTAACATTTGTAGATTCTAGTAAAGCAGGGAAATTTGTATTATCATCTTGGAATGGTATTGGATATGATTATTCTTGTGATACAATTGGAGCTACTGCTTGGAAAATTACACCAAATACAGGCTTTACAGTAACAGCTGGTTCTTTGGGAACCTTACCATTAGATTACTACGATTCAACAACTTATGGTACCCCAGAAATAACTCTTACTTTTCATGAAAGAAATACTTATAAAATTGCGCTATATAAAAGCGCTCGTTGTGGAGGAGGAATTTCAAGTGATTCGACAGAGTATGAGTTCAAAATAGACTCATTACCTCATGCAGATTTTATTATGGATAAAGATATTGATTGTGGCCCATTTTTAGTATCTAATAATAATATTTCTCTCTCAAAAAATGATTATTATGCCACTTTTGATTGGAGTTTTTCTACATTAATTAATGGATGTAGGGGCTCTACAGGACCTACTATTGAAAAAGTTCTTTCAGACTCTTCATTGGTAAACCAATATTATCAGAATTTTGATGGAATGGATAATTTGGGACACGATGGAGTAAGTTCTAATCTTAATCTTGTGGATTGGACTATGGATGTTTCTGGAGCTAATATGGTAGATGTAAATGATTGGTTCAAAATAAGAAATGAAAAATTGGAGGCTAAAGACATAAACGGAACTGGTATATGGTATTCTCCAGTAGTGGATATTAGCTCTTTCAATATGGTTTCTTTAGAGCTAAATGCAGAAGAAAATATTTTCGATTATTCAAATACTAACGATTTGGAAGGCTATTGGGAAATGGATGAAAATATCGGACTTGTTGCTGGAGATTCGTCTGGAAATTCTAGAAATGGAGCTATTTCGGGAGCTACTTGGACATCAGGTAAAATAGGTGCTGCATTATCTTTTGACGGTAATGACGAGTTGATAGCTACTGGTTACAAGGGTATTCCAGGTTCAACCCCAAGAACCATAGCAGCCTGGATTAAGACTTCTACCACTGGTGTAATTACATATTGGGGAAATAATGCACCTGGTCAAAAATCAACATTTAGAATTCAAGATGACGATGGAATTGCAGGCTCTATTAGATATGAAGTTAATTCAGGTTTTGTTTGCGGATCAACAGATTTAAGAGACAATCAATGGCACCATGTTTGTGCAGTTTTACCTAACGGAGTAACCGATGTTTCTCAGGTTCTTTTATATGTAGATGGTCAACTAGAAGGTTATAGTTTTATTCAATCTAGAACCATTAACACAGCTTCCTTAGACGATTTTAAAATTGGTAACGATGATTTAAACAGAAATTTTAATGGTCTTATAGATGAAGTTCGTTTATATAGTAGAGCACTAGCTGTTGAAGAAATAAATGACCTACCAGGTTTCAACAATGCAATTGCTAATCTTAATGAACTTAAGACCGAGTTTAGAATAGATGGCGGTCCTTGGACTGTTGCTGAAAACAATGGTTCTCTGACTGGGGATTTTGATGCTGCTACTGTTTCTCATGACAGTGTAAGTGGTTCTATTCTTGAACTTAAAATTTCTATGAATACCGTAGATCAGATATTTACTGCGGATAATATTAAAATTTCTGGCTTTGGAAATTATGATTCACTGAATTCCATTTACAGTTTTACCAAAGCAGGACTTTATACTATTGATTTATCCGCTACAAATGTTTGTGGAACAGACTTGCATCAGGATACAGTTACAGTACAAGGAGCACCTATAGTTACCATTGATCCAATAATTGATACATGCGATACAAAAAACCTATTTCCAACAGCTACAATTGATACATGCTTTGGGATTATGTCTAGTTATTCTTGGACTTTTCCAGGGTCTGCAGCCAACGAAACTTCCAACTTAGAAATACCCAATATGATTTACTACGATAGTGTTGGAGTATTTAAAACTTATATAGATGTTACTAATAATTGTGGAAGTGACCAAGATAGTCTGATTTTTGAAATCCATGACAATCCTGTAATTGATTTAAAACCTATAGATTCTATTTGTTTTGGTCTGAATACTACGCTATCTCCAACTGTTACGGAAGGTTCACCTAGTTATTCCTACAATTGGTCCTCTAATGCTTTCATTTCAAATAGCTCATCATCTACACCAAATATTTCTACTAACTCTGACCAAAACGTTTATTTAGAAGTTACTGATTTAAATAGCTGTAAGGCATTTGATACTATTTTCATAGATGTTTTGGAATTGCCTATAGTAGATGCTGGAGCAAACCAAAGTGTTTGTCCAGAGGATACAGCTTTTTTAACAGGTTCTATTTCTGGTGCCATCCCACCATACACTTTCTCATGGGATTTAGCATCTTTATCGGATATTACTATTCTTAATCCATATTATGATATGGATGGTACAGAAACTTTTACTCTTACGGCTGTAGATAGTTTTGGTTGTACTAATAATAATTCAGTTGTTGTAAATGAGAGAATTTCACCAGTTGTTAATGCTGGTCTGGATACTGCTTTATGTGATCAACCTATTGCTGTTGATTTTAATGGCTCACCAAGCGGTGGAATATGGGTGGGAAGTAAAATTGATAATGCAGGTTTATTTTTACCAAATGGTATAGTTCAAGATACTGCCATTTATCAATATACAGATGTTTTTGGCTGTTATAATGAAGATACATTATTAATTGATGTTCAGGCAACTGTTCTTGCAAATGCTGGGATTGATTTTGAAAAATGTGTAAGTGAAACACAAATCCAATTAAATGGACTTCCTTTAGGAGGTTATTGGAACCATGTGAATATTAATTCACAAATCTTTACAGTAACCCAGCCAGATACTTTAGACTTAGTATATTTTTATGGTTCTGGAAATTGTTTAAATAACGATACCATGAATCTAGTCATAAATCCATTACCGATTGTAGATATTGGTAATGACTTTGAGTCTTGCATTGATGATGCTGATGTATTATTGGTTCCAAGTGTTCTTGGAGGAACATGGACTGGTAATGGTATAACTAATCCAAATGGAACTTTTACTCCTTCTAATGCAGGGGTTGGAATACATAATTTGAATTATTTTTTCAGAGATACTAATACATGTGAAACTACAGAATCTATTCAGGCAACAGTGTATTCTTTGCCTGTGGTATCAACCCAAATAGATACTGTTATTTGTGATCTTCCCGTAGATGTTACTTTAAATGCTTCTCCTATTGGTGGAACTTGGATAGATTCTAATATTACAAATAATGGTATTTATAGTCCGGATGGAGCAGGATCTTTTAAATTATACTACGAATTCACAGATGTAAATACCTGCTATAATATTGATTCTATGATTCTAACAGTGAATCCACCTCAAATTGCTGACGCTGGTATGGATATTCAAGCGTGTGCAGATACAGGTTTAATTA
Organism: Flavobacteriales bacterium; assembly: GCA_038108155.1. Classification (GTDB taxonomy): domain Bacteria; phylum Bacteroidota; class Bacteroidia; order Flavobacteriales_D; family Parvicellaceae; genus MED-G20. The sequence goes on from JAYNHP010000034.1 coordinate 11,201, forward strand.
TGTTAAATGGCTTACCACCGGCTGCAGGAAGTTGGTATGGTAGTGGAGTTTCATTAAGCGGTGATTATAATGTTACAACTGCTGATACGATAGATCTTGTTTATAATATAGGTGCTGGAAATTGTTTTACTACTGATACAATGAATTTATTAATTCATCCTCTTCCTAAAATAACTTTAGATGCAAGCTTTCAAATGTGTTTATCAGATGAAGATACTACTATTCAATTCTCACCAACGGGAGGATTACTTGATGGAACTGGTATATTAAATTCTAGTACTGGACTTTTTAGTCCGTCAACAGCTGGAGTAGGTACTCATAAATTAGTTTATTCTTATCAGCATCCAATAACAGGTTGTTGGAATTACGATTCTCTAGAAATAGATGTACAATCTTTACCAATTGTGAATTATACTCATGATAGTATATTTTGTTTGAATGTTGGACATGCCATTAATAATACAACTACGACAGTTCAAAATCACTATTGGACAATTTCTAATGGTACTACTTCCAATTTAAGTTCACCAGTATTTAATTTGAATTCTGTTGGTTTTTATGATTTAAATTATATTGCTGTTACTAGTGCAGGATGTACAGATTCAATGAAAACTTCTTTTGAAGTATTGGCTCCTCCAACTGCATCTTATTCTATCCCAGACTCTGGTTGTGGGCCTTTACTTGTGGATTTCACCAATAATTCTACTGGAAAATATGTTGATTATTTATGGAACCTAGGGTTTGAAAACCATTTGGGAACAGATTCAATTAGCACAGATACAGTACCTGCTGATCAATCATACCCAGCAAGTTTATATACGGACACCACTTATTATACTTCTTTAACTGTTACCAATGTTTGTGGAGTTGCAATTCAAAATACTGAAATAATTAGTATGCCAATGCCTGTTTCCAGGTTTGGACTTCTATCAAATGTAGGAGATTGCCTGTCTGGATCTGTTACTTTGGCAAATAATAGCTACGGATTGCCTGATGTGTACTATTGGGATTTTGGAGATGGTACTTTTGGATCTAACTCAGATACTATTTTTGATCATTATTATGCACCTGGTAATGGCAATAGTTTTTACAATATAGTTATGTCGGTTACCAACGAGTGCGGAACAGATACAACAATAGAAACAGTAACGATAGCTCCAAGTAATTTAGTGGCGTTTTTTAGTGTGGATACAACTGTGGGTTGTGCGCCTTTTACAGTAGATTTCAACCAGTTTACTGTCAATGGAAGTAATAACCAAAGTTGGGATTTTGACGATGGTAATTTTTCTAATTTATACTCTCCAACTCACACTTTTACTGATAGTGGAACTTATCAAGTTTCTTTAGCTGTCAGCAATGCTTGTAACTTTGATACAGCTTATAAAACTATTAGGGTTAATACCTCTCCAAATATTGAATTTAATGTAATTGATGATACTTTGTGCGCTGGATCAGTTTTTCAATTTAACAACCTTTCTGATAACGGCATAAGTAATAATTGGGATTTTGGAGATAGTACTTATTCCTATATTACTAATCCCACTCATATTTTTACAGACTCTGGTAACTATAGAGTTATATTAACTGGTTCTTCACTAACTAACAACTGTGAAGCATTTGATTCTGTGGACCTAGTAGTATTGCCATATCCAGATATTACTGCAACATCTGACACTTCCAATGGTTGTATTCCTCTTCCAGTTAATTTTTCAAGTACTGTAAATTCTGTTGGCTATTATCTATGGAATTTTGGCGATGGAAATACATCTACACTATCCAACCCGTCTCATACTTATACCAACGATGGATATTACAGTGTAAATGTTCGATTTGAAGATTTAAGTGGTTGTGTTGATTCTTTTGATTTTGATATTATACCTTATCCAGTGCCAATTTCAAATTTCACTCCTATACAGTTAGACACATGTGTCTTACCTATTAATTATAATTTTCAAAACAATTCTATTGGAGCATCTTCCTATAATTGGGATTTTGGAGATGGTTCAACATCTATAAACACTTTACCAACTCATAACTACACATCACCTGGAAATTTCAATGTGAATCTTGTTGTATCCAACACTTATGGATGTAGCGATAGTATTTCTAGTAATATAATTGTAAATCCTGCTCCCGATGCTCAATTCAATATCATTCAATTAGATACTTGTGTTTTACCAGCTAGTTATTCTTTGGTGAATAATTCCACAGGATCAATTTTTAATACTTGGGACTTTGGAAATGGATCAATTTCTAATAGTCCAAACCTTACTTACTCTTACACTAGCCCTGGAACTTACGATATTTCATTAGTAGTTATGAGCCAATTTGGTTGTTTTGATAGTTTGACTAGTAGTGTGAATGTATCTCCAGTTCCTCAAGTTAGTTTTAATTATTCTAAGTTGGATTCTTGTATATTACCATCTAATTATTCATTTACAAATACATCTTCTGGAGCTACATCTTATTTATGGACTTTTGATACAATAGCTAATTCTATCCAAAATAATCCCCTTTTTAGTTTTAATGATGACGGAATATATCAAGTAACTCTATTAGCCAATAATTCATTGGGTTGTTCAGACTCTGTAATTAATTATGTTAATGTTAGTCCAATACCAATTGCTGATTTTAGCCTTGATACTACAATAGGATGTGAACCTTTTAATGCCATTTTCACCAATAATTCACAATATTCTAATTTCTATAATTGGGATTTTAGCGATGGTAACACAGGATCATTTTTAAATGGCTCTCACGTCTTTCAAAATTCTGGAAATTATACTGTAAAACTAGTTGTCGAAGATTTAAACGGTTGTAAAGATTCAACATTTGAAAATTTAAATATTTATCCTTCACCTACATCTAATTATACCTATGTATCTACAGATCCATGTTATTTGCCTATACAAGTTGATTTTACAAATACTTCTGTTGGAGGAAGTAGTTTTCAATGGGATTTTGGAAACGGTCAAGTAAATACCTTTACAAATCCTTCCACTATTTACGATACTATTGGTATTTATAATGTTCAATTAATTACTGGAAATAGTTACAATTGTTATGATACATTGAATAACAACTTTAATGTTTTTTATAACCAAGTACCCAATGCTCTGTTAAATTTTGATGAATCTAATTGTTTAAGAGACACCTCGTATCTTTATTCAAGTTCTTTATTTGCAGATTCTTTAGTTTGGGATTTAGGCAATGGAGTAACATTAAATGGAGATTCAATTTCATTTGTTTTTGACTCTGTTGGTCAATATAATATCACCTTGTTTGCCTACAACTTGAATAGTGGATGCTCAGATACTTCACAAGGGAACAACGTGCTAGAGATTCTTCCAACACCAATTGCTGACTTTGAATTAAATCAAATTCAAAGTTATGAGCCTCTAAGTGGTTCAATAGAATTCATTAATAATTCAATAGATGCTGATACCTATTTTTGGAATTTTTCTGATTTAGAAACATCTAGTGAAGCTTTTCCTACTTATTATTACAGTTATGATTACGACGGTACTTATTATTATACATTATATGCATACAATTCCAACCAATGTCTAGATAGTTTGACTAAAGAACTGTACATAGAATACAAAAAGGCACTTTATGTTCCAAATGCATTATATCCTTCAGCTGCTAATTATGAGGTGTCTAGATTTATTCCTAAAGGAACTGGTATGAAAAAGTATAGAGTTGAAATTTTTGATCTTTTTGGAAATGTCATTTGGGAAAGTACTGCTTTAGACGATGAGGGTAAGCCTACAGAATCTTGGAATGGTCAATATAATGGAATTGATGTAGAACCAGATGTTTATATATGGAAAATTGAAGCACAGTTTAAGGACGATAGTTTTTGGGAAGGACAAACGCCAATTGAAGAAACTGTACTAAGAAAAACTGGAACTGTAACAGTTGTAAGATGATAAAAAAAATAATAAATATAATTTTTATACTATTTATTACTGCAAATATTAATGCGCAGGAACCTGTATTTAGTCAGTATTATTTTAATCCACTTTATTTAAATCCTGCATTGTCTGGAATGGATAATAATTTCAGATTGTTTTTAAATAATAAAAATCAATGGTCTAAAGTTCCTAGCCGATTTAATACTAGCTCTGTTTCTTTTGACACTTGGCAAAACCAATCTAACTCTTCACTCTCTTTCTTATATTCTACTGGTTTAGAAGGAGAGAGTTATTTTAGAACGGATAGATTTCATTTTGGAGGTGCTTACAGACTATTTGATGTGTTTCCTAGTCCAGTTGCTTGGCAGTTTGGTTTTCACTACCAGAACATAACCAAGAAATTAGATTGGTCAAGACTTGTTTTTAGTGATGAATTAGATCCTTATTTAGGAAATATATATAGTACTTCATTTATAGTTCCAAATAGCAATTCATTTACTACCTCTAATCTTGCATTGGGGACAGTTTTAACCTATCACCTAAAGAGAGGTACTAAAACAAGACGGTTTAACTTACCAATAGATCTTGATCTTGAACTAGGACTTGCTGTTCATGATTTTATTCAAAGAGGAAATAGTTTTGTAAATGATGGTGTCTATACAAGTAACAGAAGATATACTTTCCACGGTTCTATGTTATGGCCATTTAGTAAAGGGAAAATAAATGGAGGAGTTAAACATTCTGCTTTATTAGTTAACCAAGGAAATTTATCTACTTTACAAGTTGGAATAATTGAAGGTTGGATTTATCCACTACATTTAGGGCTTTTTTACCGAAGACAGATGACATCAATAAGAACCGATTTTGAAAGGATAGAGGCTCTATACTTTATATTCGGATATCAAAAGGTTTTTGAAGAGTCTAATTTATCTTTGACAATGTCTTACAGTAGAGATTTTACAATTTCTGAGTTGGGAGGATATTCTGGTGGTACTAATGAAATATCTATTATTTTAGAAAGTATTGAGGGTGGTCTTTTTGCAGGTTTATTAAGATCTAAAAGACATTCAAAAAACAAGTACCGTTCGATCCCTTGCTATAGTAAGTTTAATACTAGAAGAGGTTTATAAAGCTAGAGAAACCTTTTTCTCTTTCAGAAATTTAAAATAATAGAAAATAGTAATTGATTGAGAAATTACTAAGTATATAACTACAGCGCTTTTAGGCAAATACACTCCTTGAAATATATTTAGAGTCTCTTGAAAATAGAATACAATTATAAATCCAATAGAATTTTTAATAATTTCTATGATTAAAGAGAAACGTGAACGATCCATTAAAGATGTAAAAGAGCCAATGGAAAAAGTAAAAAATATTCCATAAAGTACTAGCATTTGGTATCCGCTTAATAGTATAGCTACATTAAAATCATCGCTTTCAATAAAGTTTAAGAGATAAATTATATGAAACTGCATTGCAAGATGAATGGTTAATTGTAAACAGCTCCATATGTTTAAAAAACTATCTTTTTTAGTTTGGTATTTTTCATATTCATGAGGATTTGAAATAATATCTAATGGAAATAGCTTTTCCACATCTTTTGGTCTCCATCCTGTAGGCATAAACCAAATCCTAAACTTATCTTTCCAGTTTCTAGCTCTAATAGCATCTTTTAAAAGCTGAATTAAATGCATGAAATTTATATAAATAGGATTCCAAGTTCTAGCTGGTTTTAATACACCATAAACTGGAGTTTCGCTTTCTAATTCTTTTTGAAATGTCCCAAACATAAAGTCCCAGAATATAAAAATGTTGGAATAATTTTTATCTATGTAAATAGAATTAATTGCGTGGTGAACTCTATGGTGAGATGGGGTTACAATTATTTTTTCTAAAAACCCCATGTTTTTTATAAGTTTTGTATGGTACCAAAACTGAGCAAATAGATGTAAGGGTAGGAGTATAGTTATTACTTTTGGTGGTATTCCAATGATGGCTAATGGAATATATAAAAAGAAATAAATCTGGAAAACAGATGAAATAGTTTGTCTTAGAGCACATGCTAAATTATATTCTTCACTACTGTGGTGTATAATATGTCTATTCCAGAGTATATTAAATTCATGGTTCCATCTGTGTGTCCAATAATTGGCAAAATCTATTCCTAAAAATGCCAAAACATATACCCACCAAGAGGAACTGATTTGAAATATTGCAAAATGTTCAAACATCCATTGGTAGCTAATTATAACTACAGAAAGATTTAAAATGCTTTTAATATTATTGGTCATTCCAGAGCTAATACTTGAAATTGTATCTGGTAAATTGTAGACTTTTTTCTTTAGGATTTTTGAAGCAAACCATTCTATTAGCATAGTTACCATGAAAAAAAACATGGCATATTTAACGGCAATAGTATAGTCAGACATTCTATAAAACTAATGATTTCTTAATTAATTGTAAGTGGAACTTCCATTAGTAAAATCTTAGAATTGGCTTTTGCCTCAAAACTAATTTGATCAATCTCCCATATTCCCATCCCGTCTCTTTTGGAAAGTTGTTGGTCATTAATATTTACTTCTCCCTCAATTACAAAAAAGTAGATTCCATTTCCATTTCTTCTTAAAACATATTCATCTTTAGATTTATTAACGTATTCACCAATGTGAAACCATGCGTTTTGATGAATCCAAACTCCCTGATCATTTTTGTTAGGGGATAATATTTGATATAATTTATTTTTTTTAGCGATTGAGCTAATTGCTATCTGATCGTATCTGGGAGTTACATTTTTTTTATTTGGAAATAACCATATTTGCAATAATTTACAATGAGAATCGCTATTGGCATTAAACTCACTGTGAGTAATACCTGTACCTGCACTCATAACTTGTATATCACCATTTTTAATAACAGTTCCATTTCCCATATTATCTTGGTGTTTTAAATCTCCTTCTAATGGGATAGTGATAATTTCCATATTGTCATGAGGATGAGTACCAAATCCTCTTTTTGGGGCTATACTATCGTCATTTAAGACTCTAATTACTCCAAAATTCATTCTCTCTGGATTGTAATAATTAGCAAAGCTAAATGAGTGATTTGCTTTGAGCCATCCGTGATCTGCATGACCTCTTGTATTTGCTTTGTGAACAACACTATTCATAGTTTTTATTTCGTTATTTGGAATATGATTAAAACCTACTTGATTTTTCAGCTTATCGTAAGTTGATATTTTCTTTTGTTTATTAGCTTTCAATATTAAAGGAGATGAAAGGCCAATAGCACTTAAAGCAGCTGATTTTTTAATAAAATCCTTTCTTTTCATGATCCTAAAATAAAATTTAATTGTATGAATTCAATTAATGTTGATTAATTTATGAACTTAACTAACCAATAATTGGCTTTATTTTTTCTCCAATTAATTCAATTGACTTTAAAAGTTGTTTGTGGGATAATTCTGCATTATCCATTTGAAATGTAAATCTTGATATCCCCCCTAAGGCTTCACTATGTCTTAATATTTTTTCTGCTATTTCTTCAGGATTTCCAATCATTAATGCTCCAGTTGGACCATTTTGGGCTTTAAATCTTTCCAAAGTAACAGGTGGCCAACCTCTTTCTCTGCCAATTCTTGTAAAAGTTTTTGCGTAACCAGGAAAATAATCTTCTACTGCTTGCTTAGAGTTTTCAGCTACATAACCTAGAGAATGTAATCCAACTTTTAAATTTTCTGGCGAATGTCCAGCTCTTCTTCCAGCTTCTCTATACATATCTACAAGTGGTTTGAATCTATGGGTTTCTCCACCAATAACAGCTATCATTAGTGGAATTCCTAAAGTACCTGCTCTTAAAAAAGATTGTGGAGTTCCTCCAACACCAATCCATATAGGTAATGGTGACTGAAAAGGTCTAGGATAAATAAATTGATTTATTAAAGGTGCTCTAAAATCTCCTCTCCATGTTACATTTTCATTTTTTTGTATTTCAATTAATAGTTCTAGTTTTTCTTCAAAAAGCTCGTCATATTGCTCCATTTTATATCCAAATAATTCAAAAGCTTCCGTAAATGAACCTCTTCCTGCAATTATCTCAGCCCTTCCATTAGAAACCAAATCTAAAGTTGCATAGTTTTGAAAAACTCTCACTGGATCTGCTGCACTTAGAACAGTAACTGCACTTGTTAAAATAATATTTTGGGTTTGAGCAGCTGCTGCAGATAAAATTATATGTGGTGCACTATCAAGAAATTCTTTTCTATGGTGTTCACCAACTCCAAAAACATCAAGTCCAACTTTATCTGCTTTTTTTATTCTTTCCAATAGTTTTTGAATAGAAATTGCATTTTGAATCCCATTCAAATTTTCTATTGTTTCACTTGCAGCGAAGCTATCTATTCCGATTTGCATTCTATAAATCTAACCATTTGTATCCAAGAGATGTGCCATATTTAAAAGAAAGGTGATAGATATTGTAATTCTATACACTCTTTAAAGAATTTTATGGTCTTCAAAGTTTAATAAACTTGTGCTCTGAATTATTTATTTTTAATAGATATATTCCATTTTTTAACTTTGAAATATCAATTTTTTGCATGTCTTTGTAATTAGATATTTCTATTAATTTTTCACCTAACATATTGAAGATTAATAGCAAGTGTTCGTCTTCACTATTTAATTCCATTTTTAAAAAATTTTTAGTAGGATTTGGTATTATTTTAAAATTTTCATTTTTTGAAAAGTGATTATTCTCCAAGTTTTGAATACCTAAGTCTTTAAATGCGTCCATTGCTATAGAAGGGCTCCCATCTATATCCCATGCTCCTTTAGAGTAATTGGTGAAATTGCCATGGGCAATAGGCTCCCAATAAAGAACACCTAATCCATTAGCTTGTCTTGTTTTTTCAATAATATAAGTTAAAAACTGATAAGAAATATCGGGTCTATTATTTGAGAACCCAACTTCAACTACCATTACATCTTTACTGTATCTAGACTGTAAATCAATTGTATTGTTATAAGCATCATCTACCAAAGAAATCCAATTAGATTCATCGGGATACAAAGACATACCAATAACATCGATTCTATTATCTATTAATCCATTATTTAATAGACCGTCTATGTTCCATAAAAATAAACCATTGTCATTACCATTTGATAAATGAATAATTGTTTTAATATTACTATTGTAGTTTTTTACT
>JAYNHP010000035.1:0-19903 GCA_038108155.1 Flavobacteriales bacterium
TACTACCATCATCGTATATTTCAATAAATGGAGTGCTTGGTTTAGGTTTAGTTTCTCTTCCCAGAAAATCAATTGTTTTTATTAATTTTCTATTTAAATTAATGGGTGATTCTATGGAATTTAAAAATCCATTTTGAAGTATAATGGTTATTGGATTAGTACAGGTTGAATTTAAATCAGATAATACTAAATTTCCATTGATAACTGTATTATTTGCAAAATTTGAAGAACTAAGTGTTACCTCAAAATCAAAATCTAGTGTATCTCTTGTTGAATTTTGTGTGAGGTGAGTAAAAATATGACAGTTATTTCCCGTAGTAAAAACTCCAGTAAAATAACTTACGCTTATTAATGAAGTATCGTCTAGAACTAAACAATGATTAGGGTAAATCATACTAATAGAATCGTTGTAAAAAATAGTATTTGATATGATATTATTATTTACAGAGACGTAGAAGGTATCCTCCAAGTAAGTCACATTATTACAATCAATAATATTTAATTTAGAGGAAGCATGTATAGAACATGATGAAATTCTTTTAATTGGATAGTTGTTCTGTGCATTTGAATTATAAGAAATCAAAAGTATTAGTACTATTATATTGATTCTGTTTTTCATACCTTAAATTTAATAAATAACTAAATCAAAATTATATACTATAATTAAATTGAAAATGCTTTGACAAAACGAACTAGTCCTCTAATAAAAATGCTCTTTGTGGCTTTAAAGCATGTTTTATCTTGTCAATGTATTGCTTGTCAATAACTAAATAAGCAATATTATGGTAGTCACTAATAGAATCCAGTCCAGTAGTATGAAATAGAATTTCTTCCTTTTCTAAAAACTCTTCTAAATGAATATTAAAATGCTTAGCAGTCTTGAGCGAGTCCACACCATTAAAATCCCATATTAGTTTTATTTTTTGCATTATTTAATATTTACCATCTATAAATTTCATCACCAATTTCACTAGACCATAGCTCTATATCTTTTAAAGAGTGTTTAGATTCAAAAAATTTATCCCATGAGTTTTTAAAAATATAATTTCTAATGTAGACAGAGTATAGAACGTTAAGCTCAGTCTTAAGCTCTTCACTATTAAAGTTATTGTAAGACTTATTATAAATTTTAGCTAACGAAAGCATAAGTTTCTCAGAAGATCCGACATAAAGGTTTTTAAATCTTTTATCAAAAGCAGTAACTCTTATATAAAATTTGGGATTAGACTGAGTTTTGGACTTTGTCTTATGGGTTCTTAAGCCAATAGAGATAGAAAATTGAAAATTATTAATTATCTCTCCTAGATTTTCTTTTGCTAAATTCATTTTATCTAGATAAGAATCTTTTGATTTAGAAGGTGAAATTTGTTTTTTTAATTTCTGAACTAGTAGCTGCTTTTTTCTTATCTCTTCCTGTAAAGTGAGAATTTGTAAAGATTTACTTTCTATTATTTGATAATTTTCTCTTAGTTTTCGATATTCTATCCTTTCATTCTTTTTTAAATTAATGAAAACCTCATCAGGGAGATAATCTAAAAAAAAAGTTTCTTTATAAGAGCGGTATTTAAGTATATTTGACAATGAAAAATTTTTGTGGTTTATTCAAATATAAAAAATATTTTATACCACAACGTTTAAAATTCAAGACATTAAACTAGTTTGGTAATTAATGTAATAACAGAGTAAATAAATTAAAATAAGTGATATTTGTGTGGAGTAAAAAATGATTTATTTTGTGGTTTTTTATTTTAAATTATTTTATTAAATACCACAATATTGATTTTTTACCCTAAAAAAACAGGGATAAAATTGAACAAAATGAAATAAAGTGAAAATTATTTACAAGAAAATTACCAAAAAAAGTAAAAAAAAATTAGAGTATTTATTTGCGTGTTATTAAAGTAATGGTTCACATCTTGGAGCTTGTTATTCATGACTGATTTAAATATATTAACTAGTTTTATCTTTAAATGTTAGGGGAAAAATTCAGAATATACCTGCCTATATTGGTATTTATAATGTGTGCATTTAGCTGCAAAGAAAATAATAGGTCTTCATTAATATTCGATATGGAAAAAGTAGAAGGCAATTATTTCATTTCTCAAAATTCAAAACGCGTCTCCAACTCTCTAGCTCAATCTTCAGATTACTCAAAATCTGGTAACTATAGTGCCAAAATTGACTCTATAAACCCTTATGCGCTTAGTTATAAATTTTATGATTTAAAAAAAGGCAATCAAATAATAATTTCTGTTTGGGAAAAAACTGGTGGAGCAAGAGGCTACTTAAAATTGGTAGACAAAGAAAAAAATATTCTAGCTGTTAAAAGAAGTCTTCGAAAAAAAATACAAAGTCAATGGGTGTTAATCAATCTTAGCTTTACAGTAGAAGAAGATTCTAAAGAGATTAAATTTTTTATTCATAATGAAAAAACTCTTTCTGCATATTATGACGACTTAAAGATAGAGTTGTTAGATAAATCTATAAAACCAGTATTCAAATCAGAAAATATAGATATTCAAATTAAATCTAAAGATTTGGATAAACTATTTAAATATAGAGACAAAGCAATTCAAAATGGTGTGATTAGTAAATCCTTAAAAAAATACTTTAAAGGTATTATGGTCTATAATAAAGAGGAAATTCCAATCAAAATCCGTTTAAAAGGAGACTGGATAGATCATCTTAACGGGGATAAATGGTCTTTTAGAATTAAAATTTTAGGAGATAAGGATTTTAAAGGGATGAAAACTTTTTCTATCCAGCATCCAAAAACACGATCTTTTCTTAAAGAGTGGATAATGCACAAAATTTTTAAAGATGAAAATATTTTAACTACAAGATATGGCTTTATCACCGCGTCTTTGAACGGAAATAATTTAGGAATATATGCTTATGAAGAACACTTTAGCAAAGAATTAATTCAATACAATAAAAAGACTGAAGCGCCAATACTGAAGTTTAATGAAGAAGGAATATGGCAAACAAGATCAAACAATCCAAAGAATAAAAATTTATACCCATTTTTTGAAGCTTCCGATATAATTCCTTTTCAAAAGAAAAGTGTTTTTTCGTCCAGTAATCTTAAAAAAGATTTTGAAAAAGGATTAAAATTAATGACTAAATACAAAGAGTTTGACAAGAATTTAGAGGATATATTTGATTTAAATTATACAGCAAAACTTTATGCTCTTTATGACATAGGAAAAATAAGGCATTCTTACCATTGGCATAATCAACGTTTTTATTACAATCCTAAATCAAATAATTTAGAACACGTTGCATTTGATTGTTATGCAGGAATTGAAGAAGGTATAGAAGATGTTATATATGGATATTCTGACAAAATTTCATTTGATTTCAAAATGACTTATTTATCCAAACAATTTTTTAATAATGAATTATTTGTTAGCAACTATAAAAAGTTTCTAAATAAATTTTCAGAACAGGAATACTTAACTAGCATTGTAAGTAAGTACAAACTTAGTTTGGATTCATTAAATACTATTTTAAAATCTGAATTCTCAGATTATGAATTTGACATAAGCTATCTTATTGATAATGCAAAAGCTATTAGAGAATTACTTCCAAGCTATACTTCAAATCACGAATTTTTAGTTAAGGCCATCAAATATGATTATGCTTCAATTGGAAATAATTATTTCCCATCAATTGGAATAAAAGCAAATAAACATATAAATGACAAAAATGAATTGGTATTAAAAATTAAGAACTTCCATTTAGATACTGTTTATTTAATAGGATATTCTATAGATAGCAAAATTAATACTCTAATTAAATTTAAAGATTCTATTTTAATTACTCCATTTCAAACTAAAGAAGATGCTTCAGAAATAAAAATTAATGAAGATGCTAATTTTATATTTTTCAAACCTCAAAACACAAAAAAATTAGAGGTTAGTGATATTGTAGAAAAGTAAATTTAATTATAGTTTTCTAGACACCTTTCTTACTGTACTACTTTTAGGAGCAGATTGTTCTACCTTGGTTTTCAATTCCCCTTTTCTAGTATTCTTTTTCTTCTCTGTTTTTGTATTGTAAGAAGATTTAGAGTTCTTGGTCTTTTTAGACTTTTGATTTTTGTCAGAACTTCCTTTTGAATTATAGTTGGTTCTTTTTGGCGTATTGGACTGATTTGAAGATTCATTACTTTTTTCAGCGCTAGATGAAATTGGTTTTGCTCTATTTTCATCTTCTTCGTCAATAGGCTTTTCTTTCTTATCTCTACCAAAGGTTAAATTAAGTCCAAAATGAATTTGACCATTTCTAACTTTTTTAGTGTCAATATTTATACTAGAGGCAGCATCAGAAAGGAAATTATCCCTTGGGTTTAGGGTTCCAAAAGCAAGAACATTGTCTGTTAAACAATAAATTTCAACTGGTCCAAGATTTAATGAAATTCCAAAACCTACATTGGAGTAGCTTCGATTGTATATAGAATAAGAAGCTGTAGCAGAAAGGAAATTACCAACGTGATAATTGTATGCTATTCCCATTCCCCGTCTCCATCTACTTCTGACAAATGAAGAATACAAACTCAAAGAGATAAAGTTATTGTGGTCTACAATATATTCCATAGAAGCATAAATTTTTGTCCGAAGAGCGGTACTATAACTTTCATTAGTGTATGAATAATTATTTTTTAAATCTTCTTCAATAGAATCTTCTAATACTTCTTTTAAAAAATCAACACTAGAACCATCTCCGAAAATTGAAATTGGATTACTAATTCCATCGTATTCATAGTTCCAGGCCTCAAGCTTAGAATTAGCAGTATAACTATTCCAATTGATAAATCCTAAATCCAAAACAGACGCTTCTAAAAGCAATTTATCACTTACGTGATAATTGAATCCTAAATCTAATCCTAATCCACGGTTGTTTCTGTTAAATAGATAATTATTAATGTATCCTTCTGAAAAACCAGACTGCTGCATTGCTAAAGAGTCGTTGGTATTCAATCCTCCAATTGCTGGGATGTCACCGTCTACCATTACTTGTGGCAAGCCCGAAGTTCTAAAATCAAAAGCCATGTCAAATTTTAATGCATGTGTATTTTGATCGGTTTCTATTCCCATATAGCTAACATCAGTAGTAAAGTTTTCCATTCCATAGAGGTATTTAAGTCTTGCCCCATAAGAAAATTTATGATGGACATCGTGCACCCAGTGAATGGCATATTCTCTCCAATGTGTAAAATCAAACCCAAGTCCATCCAAGGAAGCTCTTTTCCCCAAAAGTCTATTACCATTTCCCTCCATGGCTAAAACAATCAAATCTCTTGGATAATTAAAAGTGAAATCTAACTTTTCGGTAACATTGAAAGAAAAAAAGTTGTTTCCAGCCTTAAAACCAACAAACATTAAATCTGTACTGCCATTAAGAATGAAAAAGTTTTCCGATGACATTTTTGCTATAGCATTATCAACATCTGGCATCATAATACCATTGGCATTTTGATAAAATATGTCTCCTATAGAAAAGCCTGTATTAAAAACAGAACCATATACACTAGAAATAATTGGCAACCCTATATCTAGCTTTGAATCTGGCATAGATGCTGGATCAACCTGTGTAATCTGAGGTATAGAAGGCATATGATACAATATAAAATCTTGCTGGGCATTGATTTTAGTCAAAAGAAAAACAAACGATATGAAAATAATTTTTCTCATTATAACATTCTTCCCGAGATTAATAATGCCATTGACAATTGTAACTTGTAATCGTTATAAATTTTAACAGATTGTTGGTTGTCAAAACCTGAGGTTCCGGCTGTAACAAGAAGAATTACAAACTTGGTCTGATTTAAATTATCTACGCATGATTCATCACACCCAAGTAATGTTACTTTTTGTTCTGATTCTTCAATAACCTTACCATTGGCATCCAAAGAAGCTGATTGAAGAACTAATTCGCCATCAGCAATAGAAGACAGTAAATTCATATTACTATCTAATAACTCTAGAGTAAAATTAACCTCAACAGGCCAACCATTGGTGGTAGAAAATTTGATTATAGCTGAATCAATATCAGTTTCTGAGCTAAATAACTCATCTACTTTAAAATCAAAAGGAATTGTATCTCCCATAATCCAACCTCCTGCATATCCTTCTAAAGGAAGAGTAATTTCAGTCGATACAGAAATCTTACTGGAACTTGAAATAAAATTATTATTGGTAATTGTTGAATCAGCATTAATCACCACCACAGGATTACTAACAATACTTTTTGGAGTTGAGTTAATTAACTCATTGATAGTACTATTAGTTGCGTCCATAGTAATAATAGATGTTACAGAATCTCCTTGATTGGACGGCTGTTCAATGGGGGGAAAATAAAATGGTGCTGGTTGGAGATTGCCGCCTGCAGCAGAATCGTATAAAACATCCCCTAGAAAAACTCCCTGAAGGTCTTCATAATACATAGATTGCATGCCCATATTTGCATTAAAACCAAAACTATTTTGAATAGTATGCTCAATTTTTGGATTGGTAAGTAAAAACTGTACCGCAGACTCTGAATTACCAAATATATCTATCTCTAAAGGAATAGAGCCTAGATCAAATTGCTGGTATTTAATATCACCCAGAATTGTAGAGAACTCTAAATTATCCATTGAAAATGAAAAATTAAGATTGTCAGTAGTATTAATTGGGCTTCCCGAGCCATTGATAGTTACGTCTAAATAGATCACCATCTCATTATATCCCATATTCCCTTTAGTTAAATCAAAAGTAAAATTGCTGAGATTTGCTTGTGTAACCGCAGGGTTATTGGCAGGTGCTGTTAAAATATCTGAAAAATAACCTCCTTGATCATCCACTAATGATGGAATAGCAATATTAACAACCACCTGGTGACTTAAATTATTATCAATTTCAATAGTTAAAATTCCTTGAGAAAAGTCAATGGAAGTTAATTCCTCCCCAGATGGAAAAGTAAAAGTATTTATACTGGTATCAATATAACTAATAGAATTATTAAGTGATGGTAGATTTTGAGTTGCTGGATTAACAGAAATACTGAAATTTTGTTCTGGAATATCAACTATTTCAGATGCATTTATTGAAGTTGGGGGAGTAACATAAGCTAAGAATAACTCTCCATCAGCCCCAGTGCTAATAATATCTCCAGTGTCTCTTTCTAACATATCCTCTACATCAATCTCTGCGCTTACGAGAGGAATTGCTACATGATGATAAGTTTGAAGGGAGGACAAGTCTACTTGATCACTTTTTTTACAAGAAGCAAAAATTAATGTCAAAAAAAGAAAATAAAGTAGTTGTTTTAGTCTATTCATTAGGAAAATATGGGCTAAGTTAAAGAAATTACCAGAATTAAATAAAAAAATATAAATCTTCTTGTTTAAACTAAAATAGATTTGAATGCCTAATGAATTTTTTAAAGTAAAATCATAGATTTATAAAGTATAAAAAATAAGAATTGATTACAAAATATAAAAACCACCTTATACTCCACTTCACTATATTAATTTGGGGCTTTACTGGCATCATTGGGAAAATTTTGGGATTAAGCGGGCTATCAACAAGCGAAGTTGTGTTCTGGAGAATGCTCATTGCATGGACTACTCTCCTACTATATCTTCTTATTAAAAAACAGCGCATTATAGTTTCCAAAAAAACACTTTTTAAGCTTCTTGGAAATGGAGTTTTAATTGCATTTCATTGGTATTGCTTTTTTGAAGCAATAGCACTTTCAAATGTATCTATTGCCTTAGTTTTCATGTCAACTACAGCATTTTTTACATCCTTTGCTGAATGGGTTGTTTATAGAAAAGGTATTGATTACAAAGAATTATTTACAGGTGTTTTAGTAATTACAGGAATCTCCATAATTGTCAATGATTTAAATTTAGAAAACCACCCTGATTATTTTAAAGCAATTCTTCTAGCGTTAATTTCCGCCTTTTTAGCTGCTTTTTTTTCTGTCATAAACAGCGTATTAGTTAAAGAACATGACTCTGCTATTATTTCTTTTTATGAACTTATGGGTGGATTTTGGATAATAAGTATTTTATTTTATATAAATGGAGAAATTGTCTTAGAACAACTTTCGCTAAATAGCCTTCAATTATTTTGGTTGATGATATTAGGAATTGTTTGTACTTCTTTTGCTTTCCTTCTAGGTGTCTACGTTATGAAGTTTATAAAACCATATACAGTTAATTTATCTGTCAACTTAGAGCCCATTTATGCAATAATATTTGCACTTTTAATTTTTAAAAATTCAGAGATAATGAACCTAAATTTTTATCTAGGATCAATGATTGTAGTAGGATCTATACTACTAAATGCCTTTTTTAAAAAAACAACAAAACAACAAAAAGTGGCTTAAATAAAAGTTATTTAATGTCTAACTATCAACTGTCCATTTATGAAATAATTAGTTGAGCCTTGCTTTATCGAAAAAATATAAAATCCATTTTTCAATGTCGATGTTTCAATGAAAAACTTATTAGATAAAGATATTGATGTCCGTATTTTTATTCCATCAATACTAAATAGCGTAAGTTGGTAGCTAACCCCAGGCTGGTTATTAAAATACAAAGTAGTCTCATTATTTGCCGGATGTGGTCTTAATTGATATTCATTTTCTTGGCTATCAATAATAAGTATTTCAACAATTTCACTGTAAATATTGGTGCCAAATTTAACTCTATAATAACTTGTTTGATTTAGAATCGGATTTTCATCTAGGAAGTTATAACTTGTTGGTGATGATGTATTACCACATATACCCTCAAATTGAGCAATATTTTGGAAGTAAATAGTATCTAATGAACGCTGAATAATAATGCCATTACAGGTATTACCTTCACTTAAGGTTATATCGACATATACATTCCCATTAAATTGTTTTATGTCAAAATAATCCAAGGATATGGATCCAGTTTGTGAAAATAAACTGCTAAGCTTTAAAAAGCTAATTAGTATTGTTGTAAGTTTTAAATAATTCACAATTTTGATAAAATATGCTCAATTAAATATCTGAAATAAGGTTTGAAATTACATAAATCATAATGCTATTTATTTTATTTTGAAAAAAAAAGCCACTAATTAAAGTGGCTTTATTCTAATGTCTTAATCTGGGTTATCAGTAAGTATATTTATTTTGAACTTCGTCCCAATTAACAACCTTGAAAAATGCTTCAATATAATCTGGTCTTCTGTTCTGATAATTTAGGTAATAGGCATGTTCCCAAACATCAATTCCTAAGATTGGAGTTCCACCACATCCTACACCTGGCATAAGAGGATTATCCTGGTTTGGAGTAGAACAAACTTCTAGTTTGCCATCGCTATGAGCACATAACCAAGCCCAACCTGAACCAAATTGTGTGGCTGCTGCTTTTGAAAACGAATCCTTAAAGTTTTCAAATGACCCGAAATCTCTATCAATAGCATCAGCTAAAGAGCCTGAGGGCAAACCTCCTGCATTTGGAGACATTGAATTCCAAAAAAGACAGTGATTAAAATAACCACCACCATTATTTCTTAGAGCGCTGTTGTCCATATCCATAGATTTCATTAATTCTTCAATAGATTTTTCTGCGTGTTCAGTCCCCTCTAAAGCTGCATTTAATTTGGAGGTATAACCGGCATGGTGTTTCCCGTGGTGTATTTCCATTGTCTTGTGATCAATGTGTGGCTCTAGAGCGTCATGGCTGTAGTTTAATTGTGGTAACTCAAAAGGCATAGTAGTTAGATTTAGTGTTAATATTTAATGATATCAAAGCTATTGAAAATTTGGTTTAAATTTGAAAATAAATAGACAAATGAACGTATATAGTGACGAATACTTTATGCGAATAGCTCTAAAACAAGCTCAAATTGCTTTTGAAAATGAGGAAGTTCCTGTTGGTGCAATAATAACTTATCAAGGTAAAGTAATTGCAAAAGGACACAATCTTTGTGAAAAACTTACAGACTTTACAGCTCACGCCGAAATGCAGGTTTTAACTTCTGCAAGTAATTATTTACAAAATAAATACCTCAACGAGTGTACATTATATGTGACTCTTGAACCTTGTATTATGTGTGCTGGAGCTACTTTTTGGACAAGAATTGGAAGAATTGTATTTGGAGCATCCGATGAAAAAAGAGGGTTCTCAAGCATATCAAAAAATATTCTACATCCAAAAACAATAATTACTGGGTCTGTGATGGAGAATGAATGCAGCTTTTTACTAAGGAGTTTCTTTCAGAAAAAAAGATAGTTTTTTTAAGAACTTTAACATTAATAATTCATTAATTGAAAAATTATTAAGTAATTTTAGTAAAAAATATAAAATATGTATCCAGCAGAAGTTGTAGCACCATTTATTGAAGATTTAACCTCTAAAGGTTTTAAGGAACTAACATCATCAGAAGAAGTTGACAACCACTTAAACTTCTCTTCAGGAACAAAACTAGTGGTAATTAATTCTGTATGTGGATGTGCTGCCAGAAATGCAAGACCAGCTGCAAAAATGGCTGTTGAAAATGATATTAAACCTGATGAAATTCTTACAGTTTTTGCAGGATTCCATAACGAGGCTACCAACCAAGTAAGGAAATATTGCCTCCCTTACCCCCCATCATCACCTAGTATGGCACTTTTCAAAGATGGGAAACTAGTTCATTTTATTGAGAGGCATCATATTGAGGGAAGACCTGCAGAAATGATAGCCGAAAATCTAACAGAAGCTTTTAAAGAATACTGCTAGTTTTTATCCAAAACCTTAGGAAGTTTAAAATAAGTACTGTCTTTGACAGGGCTATTTGCAAGGGCTTTTTCTTGATTAAAATCATTGCCAAGTTTATCTTCCCTCCAATTATTTACTTCTTCATTCATGTGAATAAGTGGGTCTATTCCGTCTGTTTCAAGTTCGTTTAGCTGATTAATGAAATTTACCATTTTAGAAAGATCTTCAGAAATGAGATCTGTTTCTTCCTTATTAAATTTTAATTTAGATAAGCCTGAGAGCTTAATTATAACTTCTTTGTTAATTTTCACTTTTTAATTCTTTATTAATCACCTTAAAAGTTTGCTCTCTCAAATTTACTAAATCTTTACGATTTAAATTGTCTACAGAGATTAAATCATGTACAACAACTTTAGCTATTCCTGGTTTCGTATTTCCAGAAAAATCTTTGTGGTCTTTGAATAAGTCATAGTTGTTTTTAAATGTAACAGGTAAAATTGGACAATTTGTGTCTATAGCCAATTGGAAAGCCCCATTTTTAAATCTTCTCATTTCAGTTTCTGAGTTTTCCCACCCTCCTTCAGGGAAAATGATTATGCTTCTTCCTTTTTTTATTTCATTTTTTGCTAAAACTAAACATTCTGCCGCTCGAGTCTTACTATCTCTATAAACAGGAATATCGACCCCCCTTTTAAAAAACATATTTATTACAGGCCATTTTAAAATTTCTGACTTGCCAAGAAAAGCAAAGTCTTGATCAATGATTTGATACATTAATAGGATATCTAAATAAGACTTATGGTTGGCACAAATTATATACTTTCTCTGAAGGTCTAATTTGGATAAAAAAACGGTATCTAACTTAATTCCTGCTAAAAAAGACATCCACTTCGACCAAAGAAATTTAATTTTTCTTGCATTTTTATATTTGTTTTTTCCTCTAACAAGAAAAAAAATTGGCCCCCAAAAAGTAATGCAAAAAATAATATAAATAACTCCAATATAAAGAAAGAAAGAAAAGGATATAAATTTTTTCATTTACACAAATACTATCATTAAATTTATCGTCTAAAATTATATTATTTTTAAATCTAAATTTGTATAAATTGAATATTATATAGAATGTCAAGAATTTTAACCGGGGTACAAAGTACAGGAAGACCTCATATGGGGAATATATTAGGAGCAATTATTCCTGCTATCGAGCTTGCTAATAATCCAGCAAATGATTCATTTCTGTTTATCGCAGATTTACATTCTTTAACTCAAATTAAGAGTCCAAAACAACTAAAAGAAAACACTCTACAGGTAGCAGCAACTTGGTTGGCATGTGGTCTCAATCCAGAAAAAACTACTTTTTACAGACAATCTGATATTCCTCAATGTACAGAACTGTCTTGGTACTTAAACTGTTTCTTTCCATATCAAAGGTTGAAACTCGCCCATTCTTTTAAAGATAAATCAGATAGACTAGAAGATGTTAATTCTGGACTATTTGCTTACCCAATGTTAATGGCTTCAGATATTTTACTTTACGATGCAAATTATGTTCCTGTTGGTAAAGACCAATTACAGCATTTGGAGATGACTAGGGATGTAGCTTCCAGAATCAATCACAAGTATGGTGAAGTTTTCATTATTCCAGAAGCAAAACTGCAAAAAGATGCACAATTAATACCCGGAACTGATGGAGAAAAAATGAGTAAATCTAGAGAAAATACCATAGATTTATTTGAAGACGAAAAACTCATAAAAAAAACAATTAATAAAAATGTAATAACTGATAATTCTCCACTAGAAGCCCCAAAAGACCCCAATAATTCTACAGTCTATCATTTATACAATTTAATTGCATCCAGTGAAAAAAGTAGCAATATGGCAGAAAACCTTAAAGCAGGAGGCTATGGCTGGGGACATGCTAAAAAAGAATTAATTGAGGAATTGGTTAAATCTTTTGCATCACAAAGAGAAAAATTCAACCACTATATAAACCATCCTCAAGAAGTTGAAGATGTTTTACAAAAAGGAGCTCTAAAAGCAAAAAAGGTGGCAAATGCCACATTAAACAGAGTTAGAGAAAGTCTGGGTTATAATTCTTAAAGCTCAAATTTGATTCCTTGAGCCAAGGGCAGCGAAGTTCCCCAATTAATTGTATTGGTTTGTCTTCTCATATAGATTTTCCAAGCATCTGAACCTGATTCTCTTCCCCCACCAGTTTCTTTTTCTCCGCCAAATGCACCTCCAATTTCAGCACCAGAAGTTCCAATATTAACATTTGCAATTCCACAATCAGATCCTTGGTGAGATAAAAATGTTTCTTGTTCTCTCATATCACTAGTCATAATTGCTGATGAAAGGCCCTGGGGAACATCATTCTGAATTGCTATTGCTTGATTAACATCTCCACTATATTTAATTAAATATAAAATAGGTGCAAATGTTTCATGTTGTACTATTTTAAAACTGTTTTCAGCTTCAATAATTACAGGCTTTACGTAGCAATTACTTTCATAGCCAAATCCTCTTAATTGGCCTCCTTCAACCACAACATTTCCACCTTCCAATTTTGCTGCTTCGATAGCATCTAAATACATCTTTACAGCATCTTGATCAATTAAAGGCCCTACATGATTAGACTCATCTAATGGATCTCCAATCTTTAGCTGATTATACGCATTGACCATAGCTGTTTTAACATCTTGATAAATATCTTCATGAATTATTAATCTTCTTGTTGAAGTACATCTTTGCCCAGTAGTTCCTACCGCACCAAAAACTAGTGCTGGGATAACCATTTTAAGATCAGCATTCGGGGTTAATATAACTGCATTATTTCCACCAAGTTCTAATAGTGACTTTCCTAATCTTTTTCCAACTACTTCACCAACAGATTTTCCCATTCTTGTAGATCCAGTTGCAGAAACTAATGGAATTCTTTTATCAGCAGACATAAGCTTTCCTATACTAGCATCTCCAATAACAATTGTAGATATTCCTTTGTGAAGATTGTTTTTATCTAATACTTCAGCTATTATTTTTTGGCAAGCTACACCACATAAAGGTGCCTTTTCAGATGGTTTCCAAATACAAACATCTCCACATATCCAAGCCAAAGCAGTATTCCATGCCCAAACTGCAACAGGGAAATTAAAAGCAGAAATTATACCTACAATTCCTAAAGGATGGTACTGCTCATACATTCTATGCATTGGCCTTTCTGAGTGCATAGTTAATCCATGTAGTTGCCTTGACAAACCAACTGCAAAATCGCATATGTCAATCATTTCTTGTACTTCGCCTAGCCCCTCCTGAAATGACTTCCCCATTTCATAAGAAACAAGTGCTCCTAATGCTTCTTTTTTTGACCTTAATGCCTCGCCAAATTGTCTAACAACTTCACCTCTTTGTGGTGCTGGCATCATTCTCCAATCAGAGAATGCATCTAAACCTGCATTTATACAATTTTGATAATCTTGTTCAGTTGCACAAACAACACTGCCTATTTCTTGGCCGTCTACTGGGGAAACAGAAATAATTGTATCTCCTGATGTTTTTAACCAGTCTCCTCCAATTGCAGCTCCAGAATTTTCAGATTCTATTCCTAAAGAATTTAATATTTTTTTAATGTCCATATGTCTTTGATATTTTAAGGAAAACAAAAGTAATAAGTATTGTCTTTAAATGCATTACTAAATGAATTATTTTGAGGATGGCAAAGTTATCTCAACTACAGTTCCAACCCCCTTTTTGCTAGATGAAATATAAATTTTACCATTGTGGTGACCCTCAACAATTCTTTTAGCTAATGACAATCCTAATCCCCATCCTCTATCTTTGGTAGTAAATCCAGGTTGAAAAATTGTTTTTTGGATGGAGGAAGGAATTCCCTTCCCATTGTCTTTAACTTTTATTAAAATACTATTTTGTTGCTTATCAATATTTAAATAGATATTACCATTACCTTCCATTGCATCTGCAGCATTTTTTATGACGTTTTCAATCACCCAACTAAATAAAGGTGCATTAATTGAAGCATGAAGTGGTTGATTAATAAATTCCATATTTAATTCTATTGTCTTGGGAATTCTTTTTTTCATGTAGGAAATGTAATTATTAAAGAATTCTAACAAATCAGTTTCTATAATTTCAACTGATGATCCTATTTTAGAAAATCGCTCACTTACAACAGTTAATCTTTCAATATCTTTTTCCATTTCAACAAAAGCTTCTGAATTCTTATGCCCACTTTCCTTTAAAAGCGTAATCCAACCATGAAGTGAAGATAAAGGGGTTCCTAGCTGGTGGGCAGTTTCTTTGGCCATCCCCGCCCAGACTTGATTTTGTTCTGAGCGCCTAAATGAAGAAAAGGAAAGGTAAGATACAAGAAGGAAAAGAGCTACTATTATAAGAGTGAGTAAAGGAAAATATTGTAACTGAAATAATATTTTAGAGTTGCTGTAGTAAATAACGCCATTATCATTATTTCCTAAATATATTTCTACTGGATTATTGTCTTCAGACATTTTTTGAATAATTAAATCCATATCCAATCTTTTCATTTCTTTATTAATCACATTTGAAGCAATTAAAGAGTCTCCACTTTGACTCCAAAAAACTACTGGTAACTGAGCTATATTATTCATTATTTCTTGTGAGAATGAATTAATTAGTGAGTCGCGTTGAGATTGGAGTTGGAAATATTTTGAGGAATTAGAGTAAAATATTCTTTGTACTCTATTTTGATAATAATTAAATTAAATAGGAGTGTTTTGAGATGCCCATTTTAGGGTTATAGAATCCGACTTATCTTGTCTTTTCTTTAAATCACTTATATCTAATAAATCAATGTTTTTATGCGAAATATAAACACCATTATTATCCGTAAGTATTAGAGGAATATTATCATTGTTTTGGATAATTTCTAAAGCAAGTCCAAAGTCATTTAAAGACTTTTGGAACTCTTTTGTTGCCCTAGCCCATAAATAAACATTGTTGGTTTCATTTTGTGACAACTCCTGAAATGCAATATTTGTAAGTCTGACCAACTCTGCTTTCTTTTTAACAGCTTCACTCCAAAAACGAATTTTTTCTAATTCAGATTCTTTAACGTTAGAAACTAAAATTGAAGTCAACCAAAATATGATGCCAATTATCAAAATACCAGATAACAGTAAAATTTTTTTCCATCGTTGTTTTTTTGAATATAGCTTCATCTTCTAACAAATATAGTTCTAATTGATATTATAATTATATAATAACAATAAATTGAATTTAAGAGCATTTTATCACGAACTTGGTTATTTTAGCTAAAGAAAATATATAATTATTGTATGGGGGATTTAATCCAGAGAATTTTTATTTTATTAGTTGTGTTGATCGGCTTATTATCTTGTGAAGATAATCCCAAAGCGCCAGAAAAGAAAATTGAGAAAAAGGTAGAGAAATGGCTGGAGGCAGGAACCTTTAATGAAGACAGCGCCTACCAATTTATTGCAAAACAAGTTAGTTTTGGCCCTAGAGTGCCAAATACCTCAAATCATGTTAAATGTGGCGATTGGCTTTTTACTAAACTATCTGCTTTGGGTTTTGAAGTTACTCAACAAGTTGGTGAGGTTACCGCATTTAATGGAGCTAAGCTACCAGTCAGAAATATTATTGGGAACTTCAATAAAAACTCTTCTAAAAAAATTATGTTGTGTGCGCACTGGGACACAAGACCGTTTGCCGATAGAGATACTCAAAATATTAATCTCCCGATAATTGGAGCTAACGATGGTGCAAGTGGCGTAGGTGTTTTATTGGAAATAGCAAGAGTAATTCAAAAAGACAGCTTAAAAATTGGTTTGGAAATTATATTATTTGATGTAGAAGATTATGGCGCCCCAAATTACAACTCAAGCTTTTCAGATTTACAAGCTATGAACGATACTTGGTGTCTAGGATCTCAATTCTGGAGCTATAATCTTCCAGAAAATTACCAGAAACCAAACTTTGGAATATTGTTGGATATGGTAGGGGCAAAAAATGCAATATTTCCAAAAGAAGAAATCTCCAGAATGTATGCAGGATACCATCTAAATAAGATTTGGAAACTTGGGCAATATTTAGGGTATGGAAGTTTCTTTAAAAATAAAATTGCTCCTCCACTTACTGACGATCATACCTACATCAACGAGCTAACACAAATCCCTACTTTAGATATCATTCACTATGATATAAGTCCATTCACAAATAGATTTGATTTTGGAAAGTTTCACCATACTCATCGAGACAATATGGAAATTATTGACAGGCAAACTTTAAAAGCCGTTGGACAAACTGTTTTAACCTACATATACAACTATTAAATGGAAAAAAAGCTTTTTTTATTAGATGCATATGCTTTAATCTATAGAGCTCATTTTGCATTCATTAATAATCCCAGGATAAACTCAAAAGGCTTAAATACTTCTGCAATTTTCGGGTTTTGCAATAGCTTATTGGAGGTGATTAACAATCATGAACCTACTCATTTAGGAGTTGTTTTTGACCCCCCTGGTGGGTCTAACAGAGAAGAGATTTTTACCGAATACAAAGCCAATAGACAAGAGATGCCTGAAGATATAAGAAAAGCGATTCCTTATATTTTAGAAATATTAAAAGCAATGAATATTCAAGTGGAAATGATTTCTGGTTTTGAAGCGGATGACTTAATTGGTACACTTTCCAAGCAAGCAGAAAAAAAAGGCTTTAAAATATTTATGATGACTCCAGACAAGGATTTCGGACAACTAGTTAGTGAAAATATATTTATTTACAAGCCTGGAAGAAGTGGAAATCCAAGTGAAATTCTTGGTCCTAAAGAAGTTTGTGAAAGATTTGAAGTGGAACGTCCAGAACAAGTAATAGATATCTTAGGCCTTTGGGGAGATGCAGTGGATAATATTCCAGGAATTCCTGGAATAGGAGAAAAAACCGCTAAAAAACTTATTAAGACTTACGGAAGTATAGAGAATTTATTAGCAAATACAGACGATTTAAAAGGGAAACAAAAGGAAAATGTAGAGAATTTTGCTGACCAAGGATTAATTTCTAAAAAACTAGCGACTATTATTCTTGACTGTCCTGTAGAATTTAATGAGTCAATTTATAAAAGAAAGAAAATTGATGAAAAGCCTTTGATAGATATCCTCAAAGAGTTGGAATTTAATCAATTAGGAAAAAGAATTCTTGGCAAGCCAATTTATCAAGAAAAGCAAATGGATCTGTTTGCTTCATCTGAAAACGAACCTGAATCAACAACTAATTTGCAGGACTTTAGTTCTACAAAAAAAGACTATAGATTAATTCAAACTAAGGAAGAACATTTAAATTTCATAAAAGAATTGTCCTCAAAGGATGCTGTAGCATTTGATACCGAGACTACCTCCTTAGAAATCCACAAAGCAAAATTACTTGGGATTTCATTTTCTTTTAGTAAGAACACTGCTTTCTATTGTGATATATCTAAAGAGGAGAAACTAATAGATTTATATAAGGATTTCTTCCACTCCAAAACAATAAAAATCGCACACAATCTAAAGTATGATTACGGAATACTATTCAAATATGGTATTCAAATTAATGAATTTTGTTTTGATACAATGATAGCTCATTACTTAATAGACCCTGAAAAGAGACATAACTTAGACCTACTTTCAAGAACTATTTTGAATTACGATCCAATTCCTATTGAATCACTTATTGGGAGTAAAACGAAACCTACAAAAAAAATGGAGGAAGTGGAAATTGATATTCTCAAGAACTACGCAGCAGAAGATGCAGATCTAACTTTTCAACTATATCTAAAATTTAGCAAAGAACTAAAAAATCTAGATTTAGAACATCTCTTTTACAATATTGAAATTCCACTAATGAGGGTACTTCATGACATGGAGAAACAAGGAATTAAAATAAATACAGAATCTTTAAGTAGTTTTTCAAAAGATTTAAATATTAGCTTGGCTAATTTGAAGCAATCAATTTTTCAACTAAGTGAAACAGAGTTTAATATCGATTCTCCTAAACAGCTAGGAGAAGTAATTTTTGGCAAACTAAATCTTGACGAAAAAGCCAAAAAAACCAAAACTGGCCAGTACAAAACTGACGAGGCAACATTAAATAAACTTCAAGGTGTTCACCCAATTATAGCAGATATTTTAAACTATAGAACAAGAAAGAAACTACTATCTACGTATGTAGATGCACTTCCAAAGTTAATTTCGCCAGTTACTAATAAAATTCATACGAATTATATGCAAGCTGTAACTTCAACAGGAAGATTAAGCTCTAATAAACCAAATCTTCAAAATATTCCCATAAGAACAGAGTTGGGAAAAGAAATAAGAAAAGCATTTTGCTCATCTGACAGCAACCATCTTTTACTGTGTGCAGATTATTCCCAAATTGAATTAAGAATAATAGCAGGATTAAGCAAAGATGAATCCATGATCAATGCCTTTACTATTGGCCGAGATATTCATACTGAAACAGCCTCTAAAATTTTTCATGTTAACCTTGAGGATGTTTCTCGAGAAATGAGAAGTAAAGCTAAAATGGTAAATTTTGGAATTATTTATGGGATTTCTGCATTTGGTCTCTCCCAAAGACTAGGGGTTAAAAGAACTGAAGCAAAAGAAATAATTGATAATTATTTTTTAGAATTTCCGAAGATTAAAGAGTATATGGACACAACTATTTCATTTGCCAAAGAGAAAGGATATGTGGAAACCATTTTTAAAAGAAAACGCTTTTTACCAAATATAAGCAGTGGCAATGCAACAATGAGAGGCTTTGATGAGAGAAATGCAATAAATGCACCTATCCAAGGTAGTGCAGCTGATATAATCAAACTTGCAATGGTAAATATCCATAAAAAAATGTTGGTGCAAAAAATGGAATCTAAATTATTACTTCAGGTTCATGATGAATTAGTACTAGATATGGTAAGAGATGAACAAAAAGATTTGGAAAAACTTGTTAAGCAAGAAATGATGGAGGCGGTAAAATTTGATGTTCCATTGGAAGTAGAAATTGGGAGTGGAGAAAATTGGCTAATTGCACATTAATAATTACGTCTAATTTTTTCCTCTAAATTTTAAAATAAGTTCTACTGTAGAATACATTATACCAATTAGTAGTAACATTCCATAAATA
>JAYNHP010000036.1:0-19647 GCA_038108155.1 Flavobacteriales bacterium
TATTTACGGAGATTTACCGTCATCAATTAGCTGGTCTCCAACAGATGGAGTTTCTGACCCTAACATTGGTAATCCAAGTTTATCTCCAAATTCATCTACTTCCTATTTAGTGAATCTATCAAATACAATTGGATGTGTTATAGTTGACACCTTGAACGTTGAAATTCCTGAAATTGAGGCAACTTTTGACACAGTTATTGAACCTGGCTGTGAAGGAATAGAAATAACTTATTATAATACTTCAGATACAGAACTCGATTTTTATTGGATGTTTAGTGATTTGGATAGTTCAATAAATAATGAGGTAGTAAAAATATTTACTTTCGGTTCTGATTATTCCGGAAGTTTATTTGTTCAGGATACCAACGGTTGTACTGAAAGTTTAACTTATAGTGGAGATGCATTGACATTTGATGATTATTTTACCATAAGCGATCCAAATGTTTTTACCCCAAATGGAGATAACATGAATGATGAGTTCATAATTGAAATACCTGAAAAAGTAGAAAAATGTGCTGAGTTAACCATCTACAATAGATGGGGGCAAATACAGTATTTTTCTACAGGAAATAATCTGAGGTGGGATGGTAGAAACAATGTAGGAAGTGAAACTCCTGCTGGTACTTATTTTTATACTCTTTCGATTAAAGACAAAAAATTTGAAGGTACTCTTAATTTACTTAGATAGTAAAATTTATAATAATTAAAAAAATTACCCTTAAGCCTTCAATTAATAATCTTATGCGTGTTTTTTTGAGATTTAAGTTATATTCAGGTATTTTATTTTCAATTTTAACAGGCTCACCATTAATGGGACAAAGTGAATATAAAATTTTTGGTCACAGAGGATGCAGAGGTATTTATCCTGAAAACACAATTGAAGGTTTTAAGAAAGCAATTGCATTTGGAGTGGATGGGATTGAGCTAGATGTAGTTGTAAATAAAAACCAAGAATTAGTAATTTCCCACGAATCATACATTGATACTAGCTATTGCTTGACTAATAAAATAGATACTGAAAGTCTAAATATTTATAAAATGAATATTTCTGAAATTCAAGACATAGACTGTGGAAGTAAGTTTGTAAAAGAGTTTCCAAATCAATTGAAAGTAAAAGAAAAAAAACCAACTTATAAAGAATTTAAAAAAGAATTAATTGATTATCAAGGTGATATTCTATTTGAAATTAAATGCGATAATGATTTAGTAAATGAATATTTTCCCAACTATGAAAAATATGCAAAAATAATATTTGAAGAAACAAGATATAGCAGACATTTTGATAATATACATTTCATGTCCTTTGACTATAGAATACTTAACGAGCTATTTAAAATAATGCCAGACTCAAAATATATCTATCTTTCAAGCAATAAAGAGTTTGAAAAACAGATGAATTTACTAAACTTTGAGCCATTTGGAGTTGGAATAGACTTTAATATAATAAATCAAAAAACTATAGACTTAGTTCATGAAAAAAAACAGATTATCTACGGATGGACAATAAACGATGAAGAAAACTCAAAATCACTAACTTCAATGGGACTCGATGGAGTAATTACAGACTATCCAAATATAATCAAGAAGTAACTTCTACCAATTCTTGATTTGACACATAAAGCAAGAATGCCGAAACCTTAATAAATCCACACAATTTTACATTGGACAAATAATTACTAACTTGATTAATATCGTTCTCCCCTTTTGAAGTTTTATAATCGATTATTATTGCATGATTGTCTTTAATAATTAATCTATCTAATCTTAAAATTTCATTATCTGAGGATCTAAATTCTCTTTCATTGTAAATAATTTGATTTGAGTCATAGATAAAGCTTAAGGACTTGTTTTTCTGGAGTTCATTTAGAATAGTTTTGGTTCTATCTATGTAACTCTTATCTAGGTTTGGTTGCGTTGATAAACTATCTAAATAATCAAATCCATCTGAAAAATTGGAGTAAACTTTACTAATAACATTATGAAAAAAAGTTCCAAAATTCTCCCTTGATGAAAAATTTATATAGCTATGAATATTATTGTAATAATTGTCATCATTATAAAAAATCAAATTATAAGGCTTACTTACAGACTCAACTTGAGAATCTAGTTCACTCACTTTTTGTTTTTGATTTGAAATTAAAAGTTGGTTACTTTCTTCATTATAAGAAAGATGATCTTTTATTGTTAAAGCTAATAAATTGGGTAAATTCGCTTTCTTTTCTGAATTTTCAAAAGAAACATAAAGCTGATCTATTGCTCTAGTAAAAGCAACGTAATATAAATTTAAAGTGTCCAATAAAACTTCTTTTTCTTCAATTTCGTAAACCAACTTTTTATCAAGATGTGATAGACTTCTATTAGACATCTCCCCTATGTACAAATCAATATTTCTATCCTCTAAATTGACATTTTCAACCCAAGTATATGGAATATCTACATTACTTTTTGAACCCCAATTAGTATAAGGAACGATTACAACAGGAAATTCTAAGCCTTTAGATTTATGAATTGTTAAAATTTGTATCGCATTTTTTGGAGCACTTTCTACAGATAAATTACTAGCTTTTTGCTCAAAATAATCTAAAAGTTGTACCATAGAAAAGTTTTCTTTTAAAATAAGATTATTGGATAAGTTCATAAAAAAATCTACAAAAGGATCGTTTGGATTTAGATGTAAAATATTCAACACAAAACTTAACTTTTCAAAGTCAAAAAAGTTGGAATAGTATTCAAAGTCAAAAGCCTTAATATTAGTCATCACCACTTTTAAAGTTGAATTTTCTGTAGAAAAATAATTTTCCAAAAAGTGATTTAAAATTAATAAATCTCTTTCTTCTCTAAATTCAAAATAATTAAATGCTGAAACTAAAATTTTATATGCTAATGAGGTATTTAAAAACAAACTATCTTCTGAAACAAAAGGAATATCTAAAGATTCGCCATTTACAATTACTCTACTGACAAGTAAACTATTTATAATTTTTAATGCATCTTTTTTGGACCTTACTAAAATGGAAATATCCTTAAAACTATAGCCAGAATCAATTGCATTTACAATATTTGATTTTAAAAAAAGATCTAAATCAAACTCTGATTTTTCAGAAATATCAATACTAACCAAGCCTTTAAAATCTCTTTGACAGTCCTGTTTTAGATTTGTATATGCTTTTTGAATACTTGGAATATCTAATTCTTTTACTATTTGAGTAAAAAACCAATTGTTAAATTCAACAATATTAACAGCCGACCTCCAATTATTATCCAACTCTTTCTCAATAAAAGAATTATTAAAAAGAGACTCATAATTATTTTTTAGACTTATATCATGAATCTTTGGAAGATTTATAAACTGACCAACATTGCCATTTCTCCACCTGTATATAGCTTGTTTAGCATCTCCCACTACTAGGTTTTGCCCCCCAACAGACAAAGATTCGTGTACTAAAGGAATTAAATTATTCCATTGTAAAGTAGAGGTGTCTTGAAACTCGTCAATTAAAATATATTGATATTTACTACCTATTTTTTCAAAAATAAATCCTGCTGGTTCATTTTTAATAATATCACTTACCAAATCGTTAAAATCTGAAATTAAAATAGAATTTTGAGCAGATTTTTCAATATTGATTCTTTCTATTAAACTCTGAACCATTGAAAAAGGGACTAAAAACTTATGAACTTCAATTAGTTTGAGTCTAAAGGAAGTCTCTTTAATTATAGTCTTAATTTGTGTAATAATTGAATCGTAAATAATATTTACTGTGGCCAATTCACTTTTACCTAAAGACTTTTTGAACCATTGATCTTTTTCCAACCAGGAATTCCATTTTTCTATATCCTTGTAGCTTAGATTCGAGAATTTATCTATTGAATTAAAAACAGTTTTCACTCTTCCATATGGGAACCATTCATCTGGTATTTGATGATCTAAAAGAATTTCCTGACCTAATCGACAAGCATCTTTTAACTTTTTTTCAGAGTTATTTAATCCCTTGTTTACAAAGCTTCTTAAATTAGCTATTTCTTCAACATTCATAGGATTTATAAACTGAGAATTAGATTTGAAGATTATTCTTTTAAGTTTATTTAATTGTCGTTCAATATTGTTATTTACACCAAGTTCAATAGACTCCTCTATCATTTTTTCCAGAATATCTAATTGATTTTTATTTTTGGAGACTTCATCTATATATTTTGAAATAACATCTTCTAGAAATTCATTTTCTTCCAAAATAATATTGTAGTTATTTGAAATTCCTAATTCTTTTGAGAAAGACCTTATGACTTTATTAGTGAATTTATCAATAGTCATAAGATTAAAATCTTTGTAGTTATGCAAAATTTTCTGGGTTATTACTTTTGATCTTTCAACAACTTGAGCAATGTCAAAATTATTTTCTTTGGAAATCTCAATGGCAAGCTTGTTTTTTTTACCCTCACTAGAAATTTCATCTAGAGCTGATAAAACTCTTTTTTTCATTTCCTCAGCAGCTTTATTGGTGAAAGTAATAGCTAGAATTTGTTTAAACCCAAAGCTAGATTTTATTTTAAATAATAAAGAGAGATAAGTTTTAACAAGTGTATAAGTCTTTCCCGAGCCAGCAGATGATCTATATACTAAAAGTTTCTGCATTTATAATTATACTGATTTTAATGATTCTTTGTCTTTAAGAGTAATTAGTGTAATCTCAGGATAAATACCTACTCTACCAGGATAAGCTAAAAAGCCAAACCCTCTGTTAACATTTATTATTTGCTCAAATTCTTTATAAATGCCAGCCCAATATTTATATCTATACTTAATGGGACTCCATTTTATAAATCCAGGTATTTCAATTCCAAATTGCATGCCATGCGTGTGACCAGCAAGAGTTAAATCTATATGCTCTTTATGAGGAATTACCTTTTCTTCCCAATGTGTTGGATCATGAGACATTAAGATTTTAAAAGAATCTGAATTAGTTTTTTGTAAAGCTAAGTCCAAATCTCCATTTTGTTTAAATCCACCTCCCCAGTTCTCTACCCCAATCAGATCAATACTTGAATTATTTATATATATTTTTTCAGAGTCGTTTAAAAGAACTTTAAATCCCATTTCAACTTGTAAATCAATTAGCTTTTTTAAATTATTGGCTTTTTCATCTTTACTATCCCATCTTACATAATCACCATAATCATGATTGCCTAAAACAGAATATTTTCCAAATGGTGCTTCTAGTGAACTTAGTAAATCTTTCCATGGCAATAATTCATCGGCAACATTATTTACAAAATCACCAGTAAAAAGAATAAGATCCGGCTTTTGTTTATTGATTAAGTCTATTCCATATTTTAACTTTTGTTTATTATCAAAACTCCCACTGTGAAAATCTGAAATATGTACAATTTTAAATCCATTGAATTCTTTGGGGAGTCTTTGAAAAGATAATTGATGCTTTATTACTTTATAATTATATTTTCCTCTTAACATTCCAATAAATAGTGCACTTGCTGGAATGCTTGCTATAAGAATAGACAACTGTGAGATGAATAATCTTCTTTCAGGCATATAATTAAAAGACTTATTCATTCCCTTACTGAAAAAATGAAATAGCCAAATTGGGATTCTTATAAAATCCTCAATGAAAAGAACAAAAATTAAAGAAATTTGAAAAATAATTGAAACAATAAAAAGACCAAAAGAATAAGAAAAAACTGGGCTAATTATTCCATTTTCTCTATTAATATTAATTTGAAAAATGAAGTTTGCCACTATTAACAAATTAACTATAAAATAAATATAATTTATCCATGTGCTCTTTGTGACAGTCTTAATGGCGAGGGAAGAATACCAATTAAATCCAATTATTATCAAAAAGAAAACGAACCATCTGAAAATCATATCGGATAAATTTAAACAAATCTTTTTCCTTTTTTAAAATAACTTAATTTTGATTGTGAAAATAATAACAAACCATACTTTTTATCTCTTAGCGTCGTTATTTAACTATAATTTAAACCTATGATTTTAAAAAATATTAGAATTTTCCTAGTTGTTGCTTCATTTTGTCTTTTAGCTTCTTGTAAAGAAGGCTGTTTAGATCCAACTGCAACTAATTATAATCCGAATGCCAAGAAGTCTAATGATGAACTTTGTCAATACGATTCTTCTTTAAAGACCCCATTAAGACTAGAGGTTTTTCATTTATTTAATGGCAATAATTTTTCTTTAGATTCAATTTATTATGATGATTTTGGCACTATGATAAAATTTAATAGAGCAAAAACCTATGTATCTAAAAATTGTTTCTTTAATTCCAATAATTCTTGTTTTGACGATACTCTCAAATATTTACTTTTTGACCCATCGATCTCAAATTATTTTATTGGATACTTAAATAAAGAATTAAATAATATTTCTGTAGAATTTCAAGTTGGAGTCGACTCTATTTCTAACCATACAGATCCAGCAAGCTATCAAAGTGATGAGCCTTTATCCTATCAAACGCCTAGCATGCACTGGCAAATGGGCTCAAACCCTATGGATTGGAGTTATTTATTTGTAGTGGTTGAAGGCCTAGCCGATTTAAATTCTAACGGAACTTTTGATTCTGGAGAAATATTTGTTTTTCATCTAGGAGGCGATAATTTTAGAAGTAGCCCTAAGAAAATAAGCTGTGATGTTTCAGAGTTTTCTAATGAATCTAAAATTAAAGTGAACTTAGATTGGTCTAAAATAATTGAAGACATTGATATTAAAAATGAAAATTTCACCCATACAATGGATAATATTCCATTAGCAACTAAAATTGCTAATAATTCAAATAATTTTATTTCTGAACACCAGTAAATGTTTTGAAAAGTTTAAAACTCCATATTATATTTTTAATCTTTCTAAATCTTTTGATAATTAGTTGTCAAAAAAAAGTTGCTGTACAATCATCTTTCAATCCAACTCCAATTACTATTGAGGTTCCGGATAATTTCCCCCCAATTGAACATCCTTTTGATAATCCACTAACTCAACAGGGTGTAAATCTTGGCAGACATTTGTTTTGGGACAAAAAATTAAGTGGAGATAATACAATTTCTTGTGCAAATTGTCATTTACCTCAACATGCTTTTACAGATCCAAACACATTTAGTACTGGAATTCATGGAGATTTAGGAACTAGGAACTCTATGGTTCTTCAAAATTTAGCTTGGTCCAAAGATTTCTTTTGGGATGGAAGGGCTATTTCATTAGAAAATCAAATTTTAGTAACCATATTAGATAGTACTGAAATGGATGAGACTTGGGCTAATTTTCTCTCTGAAATAAGGTACGATAACAACTACAGAAATATGTTTTATGAAGCATTCGGAACCCTAGAACCAGATTCAATTCATGCAGCAAAAGCAATTGCGCAATTTTTAAGAACAATGGTTTCTACAAATTCTAAATACGATAAGTTTTTAAGAGGAGAGGTCTTTTTAAGTCCGGAGGAAAATGCTGGTTTGTCCTCTTTTAATAGTTTAACTGGAGGCGATTGTTTTCATTGTCATGGAGGAATTTTAGGAACTGATTTGTCTTTTAAAAATAATGGACTTGATGAAATACCAGTTGATTCTGGGAGAGGGCTTGTTACTGGAAGAACAGAAGATAACTTTAAATTCAAAGTACCTTCCATAAGAAATGTAGAATATAGTTCTCCATACATGCACGATGGCAGGTTCAATACTTTAGATGAAGTTATTAATTTTTATAGCATAGGAATACATCCAAATTCACCAAATATTGATCCCCTTATTGAATTTTCTTCTCAAGGAGGTGTTCAATTAAACCCTCAAGAACGACAAGAACTCAAAGCATTTCTATTAACTCTTTCAGACCCAGAATTTATAAACAACAACAACTTTTCTAATCCATTTTAAAACTTTGAAAAAGAAAAAAGATATAATTAATCCCATAGATAAAGACAACATTACAGAAAATCCTGGATCGCTTACTTATGGGCATCACCGTGGAAGTTTTCCTGTAATTCCCACCAAACAAGGGACTATCAAAACCAAAGCAATTTCTGCAATGGAGCATCAAACAGATATGCAGCTAGACCAGATAAAACAGCAAATGAGTCTCCTTGCACAACAGGCAAATACTATAAAAAAACGAATTGAAATTTCTGAAATGATTTACCACGCAGAAATAAGATTTGAGCCGTTGATTTCTCATATCTATCATTTGTATGAAGATGAAAATGGGAATTTCTTTTTAATGATGATAGGTGAAAATGAATGGGGAAGAAAAAAATGCCCTCTTAAGTTTATTAGTTCAGTTAAATTATTGGCAGACCATACATGGGAAGTTATAAATAAGTAATTAAAAGTTATACTTTTAGTTATGGAAAAATTCCTAACATATGCTACAAATGAAATACTGAAGAATTATGCACTAAAAGACCTACATCTTTTAACTGTAATTGTACCGTCTGAAAGATCAAAATGGCATTTAAGAAGTTGCTTTAGAAATGCTATTGGTAAAGCAGTATTGTTTCCAGAATTTAAAACCATTCAAAGATATTTTAACTCGATTTCTAATTTAAGCCCAATTTCTAATCTTGAAGCGAATTTAATGCTATATGAACAAGCATTAAAATTAGATAAAGAACTTAACTACAATGAATTTCAAAATCAGTCAATTACCTTACTTAAGAATTTTAACGATGTAGAGAGAAACATGATTGATCATCAAAAGTTGTTTCAGGAATTAGACAATATTACAGGAATTGATGACTGGAGTTTAAACGATAAGAACCTTTCTAAAAACCAAAAGAATTTTATAAGTCAATTCCAAAAAACAGGAGAACTCTATGAGATGTTTAAAAAAAGACTCCTAGAGAAAAAAAAAGGAACAGGAGGTTTAATAACAAGAATCATAGCAGAGAATCCTAAAGATTATTTCCCTTTAGATAAGAAGATTTGTTTTTTAGGTCTTAATGCACTTTCTAAAAGTGAAGAAACTATTGTAAACTACTTAACAAAAAACAATGGTTCTAAAGTAATTGTGGATGTAGATGAATTTTATGCAACAAATCAAGACCATGAGGCTGGTTTTTTTTATAGAAAACACTTGACAGAACATTACAATAAACCATTTAATAAAATATTAAATCATTCAAAAGAAATTAATATTTATTCATCCAATTCCAGCAATCAACAAATCAACATTACAGAAAATATTGTAAAAGATAAAAATAAAAATTTCACAATTATTTTGATGGATGAGAACCTTGGCCCTCTGCTCTACCAAAAAATTCTTAAGAAGGAAAAAAGTATAAATTATTCATCAGGCCTGAAAATTAAATATTTTGAAAGCAATAAATTAATTAGATTTCTATTGGATACAAATCCTATTTTTGGAAATAACAAAATTAGTTTCCAATGGGTCGAGTCCTTTATTAATTTTAGTGCAATTAGTAATACTATTTCAAAAAATGAGCTAACAAAATTATTTATAGAAAAACAAAAACATGCGTATGAAATAAACAGGCTAAAACTAAAGAAATACCATCCATTCTTAGACCAGATAATTACATGCCTAGAAGAATTGCACAATTCACTACCAAATCAAATTTCTCATAAATTAATAAAGCTTTTAAATGTTGTAGAAACAATTTACATAAAAAGTAAGAATGATATTTTGACTTTGGAAAAAATAAAAGAAACGATTGTAAAAATTACCAGCGAGTTAGATAATTACAATATAGAACTTAACACTTCTCAATTTATGAAACTTTTATTAAAAGAAATAAATGGACTTAGTGTGGTTGTAAAAGGAGAAAATGATGCAAGAATTCAAATTATTGGACTTTTGGAGAGTAGAACTTTAGACTACGAAAATGTGGTTTTTCTATCGTGTAATGAAGAATTCTTACCTTCTAAATCAAATTCAATAGATCTCTTTCCTGAGGACTTAAAAAAGTTTTTTGGTATCCCATCTGTTTATGAAAGAGAGGCATTATCTGCCTATTATTTCTTCCGAAATTTTCATTACGCAAAAAACATAGATTTATTATTTGTCAAAGGAGATGATAAAGGACTTAACTATAATGAACCCAGCAGATATATTAGACAAATAGAAAAGGAACTTGGGGAAAAAAAGAATTTTAAAATAAATCACCACCACATAAAAATGGATATTACCCAAAAAATCCACCAAGTTAAAAGTAGTGAAAAAACCAAAGAAGTTCTAACCAAATGGATGGAAGAAGGTATTTCAGCATCTTCAATTCAAAAGTATTGCACGTGTCCACTCGATTTTTATTTTAAATATGTTTTAAACATAAAAGAAAAAAAGAAAATAAATCAACACTTAGAACCTAGTGATTGGGGAATTGGTATTCATAAAACTTTAGAAAATTTATTTTACAAAGGACGGAGAATAGATATCCTTGAAATAAAAAAAATTAAAACCGAACTCAGCCAATGTATGGAAGATACATTCGACCAAATCTTTGTCGATAAAAGGTTTATTAATGGAAAAGACGCTCTTATATATCACCACTATAAGAAATGTATTGAAAATTTACTCGATAAAGAAATTCCAGAAATTAATTTGTTTGGAGGATATAAAATATTAGAAACTGAGAACAAACTAATTTCTAATAACCTGAGTAGTTTAGAAAAATCAACTAATAAAATTA
The DNA here is from genome assembly GCA_038108155.1 of Flavobacteriales bacterium. Lineage (GTDB taxonomy): Bacteria > Bacteroidota > Bacteroidia > Flavobacteriales_D > Parvicellaceae > MED-G20. Next base: position 10,662 of record JAYNHP010000036.1, read on the forward strand.
AATTCTTAGGCTATGTTGACAGAATAGATTCAACAGATCAAGGAATAAGATTGATTGATTATAAAACTGGGATGGTTCTACAAAACGATTTGAATATTTCTGATTTTAGCCAATTAACTAAAAAACATAAAGCTCTTCAATTATTTTTTTATGCCTTATTATGGAATAATTCTAACATTAAAACAGAAAATTTAACATGTCAAATTGTATCATTGAAAAACACCTACCAACCGAAGCTTAATTTAACCTTCAAAAAAAAGGATCGTATTGACAAAGAAATGGTCTCTAATTATTCGAATTGGCTTGTAAATTTTGTTGATGAAATAAAAAATACGGAATCTTTTAAGCATAAAATAGATAGCTCTTATTGTGAAATTTGCTAGGGTGTGAATTTATAACCAACTCCTCTTACAGACTTAAAATAGGTAGATGATGGGAGATTTTTTTCAAAAACTTTTCTAAATAGTAAAACAAAATTATCTATAGTTCTTGAAGATGGGTAAACATCGTAACCCCAAACTTTTTCTAAAATTTCTTGACGACTAATTACTTGGTCTTTTTTCTCAATAAATAACTTTAGTAATTTGATCTGTTTATGGGTTAATGTAAAAACATCTCCATCGCTATTTTGAATAACAAATGATTTTAAATCAACATTACAACCAGCTATAAAAAGTTTATTTTGCTTGTCGGATTCTTCCTCGTTTTGAGTTCTTGAAATTAAATTTTGAACTCTTAAAATAAGCTCCTTTAGATTGAAAGGTTTTGTTAAATAATCGTCTGCAATTCTTAATCCAGTTAGTTTATCTTCATTAGAAGACTTTGCAGTGAGAAAGAGAATTGGAACTTTAGAGTTTTCTAATCTTATGGATTCACAAATGTCAAACCCATTCATTTCCGGAAGCATAACATCTAAAATTATTAAATCAAACCTGCCCTGACGAAACTTTGAAATAGCATTTTTGCCATTATAAACTGAAGTTACATTATAGTTTTCTAATTCTAAATTTAATTTAATTGCTAAATGTAAATTTTCTTCATCCTCAACCAACATGACTCTTTTCATATTAAAAATTTGAACCTCTTATTAACATTATATCAAAAATTATATCTGTTTTTTTTGTAGTTTTAATATTGCTATGAACTACACAAAAATAAATTTAATTTCTGTAATAACCATCTTATTTTTTGGAAGCTATAAAAGTCAAATTTCACATGGGGGAACCCCCTTTTCATTTACCCACAATATTGACGCAACTATAAATGAGTTTTTGATTGACCAACCTAGTTCTAAAGAAATTGATCTTGCTAAAATAGATGTGAAAGAAACTTATAAAGTTGGGATTATTAAATCAACTAATCTTTCACTTTTAAATAACGGAACATGGATAAATCATGCTGATGGATCTAAATCTGGTTTTTTAAAAATAAGATGTAAGTCTGCTCTTGGGCTGTCTCTATTTTTTGACAACTTTAGTATTCCCGAAGGTGCTGAAATGTTTATATATAATTCCAACAAAAAACACTTGATAGGAAAATTTAATTCTATAACAACTTCTAAGAATCTTTTGACCCACACACAAGTAGTAGAAGGAGAAATGATTACAATTGAATATTTCGAGCCAAGTAACGCAAATGGAAATCTTAAAATTGATATTCATAAAATAGGCTATATATTTAGAGGGTTTGAGGATTATTTAGAACCTTTTAAAAGCAATTCTACCTCCTTCACCTCTAAAATTGCTGAATTTTGTCAGGTAGATGTTGCCTGCTCCCCTGAAAACATAGGTTGGTCAGAACAGATTGACGCTGTTGTTCATTTTACCTACACGGATCCTAATTATATTTATGTCTGTTCTTCATCTGTTATCAATAACACATCTCAAGATTGCACTCCTTATATATTTACTGCTTGGCATTGTGGAGAACCAAATGCAAATCAAAATCTAAGTGGATATACGTGGTATTGGAATTACCAAAAAACAAGCTGTCAACCAAATGCAAATGCATCCAACCCATCCAAAGGAAATCAAACAATGATTAATGGAGTAGTTAAAGCAACCTCTGGAAGTGGAACATTAAATAATCCTCCATCTTCTAATCAAGTTGCAGGATCAGATTTTACCCTTATTGAACTCAATACTGCTATTCCATCTACCTACAATACCTATTTTGCAGGCTGGGACAGATCAAATACATTAGTTTCTAATGGAGTTAGTATTCACCATCCAAATGGAAGTGCAAAGAAAATATCTACATTTAATAGCAATCTTACAAGTTCTAGTTACAATGGTGGAGCATTTAATGCCCATTGGCAAGTTTATTGGGATGCGACAACTAATGGACATGGAGTTACAGAAGGTGGTTCTTCTGGTTCTCCAATATTTAATCAAGATAAAAGAATTGTTGGTCAATTATCTGGAGGTTCATCAATTTGTTCTTCACCTGCTAATTTTAATGATTTGTATGGGAAGTTCTCAACTAGCTGGACAAGTAATGGAAATACTAATGAGTCTCAATTAGAACCTTGGCTAGATCCTTTGAATTTAAATATTAATTCTATTGATGGAACCTATCCACCAGGAGGAGGGTCGAGTTTGAGCTGTATTATTGGGCTATATTCTGATTCTGTAGATCAAGGAACCCCAATGGATTTTTTTGGAGGAAGTAATTCTAGTAGTGCATCCTACAGTTGGGATTTTGACATTAATGGACTAGGCGGAGTTTCTCCAACTACATCGACAGATAAAGATCCAGCAGGAATTGTTTTTAATACAGCAGGTAATTTTAATGTTGAACTAACTGTGACGAGTGGGCAAGGAGTCTGTACAATTGATACTGTAATTATTGTTTCCTCGACTACGGGAATTAATAGTTATGATCATTTCCTAAATTTGGTATTCCCAAATCCAAACAATGGAATATTTAATTTAAAATTATCTTCCAAAGATTTTAATGAACTTGGGAATGGATATATTTTTAATAGTATTGGCGAAGTAGTTCTAGAAATAGATTTGAAATCATCTGACAATATGCTTGTTAATCTTAAAGAAAATAGCCCAGGATTATATTATATTAAGTTTGAAAAGAAACCTTTCATTTCTCACAAAATAATTATTATAGATTAATGATTTTAAAAAATATAACGTTAAATGAAGTAAATTCATTTTCTCAAAACACCCTACTTTCTCACCTAAATATTGAATTTATAAATATTGGAAACGATTATTTAGAGGCAAAGATGCCAGTAAATCACAAAACTACACAGCCAATGGGAATTCTCCACGGAGGTGCTACAGTTGCCTTAGCTGAATCTATTGGAAGTGTTGGATCAAACATGATAATAGATAATAAAACTGAATATGCTGTTGGTCTAACGATAAATGCTAATCATGTTGGTAGAGCTAGAGACAATTATGTAGTAGGAAAAGGGGAAATTGTTCACAAAGGAAGGTCTACTCATGTATGGAATATTGAGGTTAAGGATAACAATAAAAAACTAATCTCTATATGTAGATTAACTGTAATGATTGTAAAAAAAATAAAATGATCCAACTATCTGGCAAGGATAGCTTTGTAATCTATCAGGATACTATTTCAAAAAAAAATAAAATAGCCATTGGAGATTGGCATTTATTTGATTTTAAAAAAAAAATATCCAAACCGTCTTTTGTTTGTAATGTATTCAATAAAGAAACTTATTTTATTGATGGTGAAATTTCTAACCTTGAAAAAGAAGTAATAATTGAAAAACCGAGATCAATTAACGAAAAAGATATTTCAAAAGAAGACTATAAAAAATCCATTCAAAAAATAATAAATTATTGCAACGAAGATATTATTGAAAAATGTATTTTAAGTAGAGTTGTTAAATCAGATTTTAAAATTTCAAACTATTTTGAAATATTTGAAAAACTCTCTCAAACATACAGTACTGGGTTTAAGTATATTCTAAATCATCCAAGACATGGAATGTGGATTGGTGTTACTCCTGAAACATTAATTAAAGGGGATTTAGAAAATGGATTTTTCACCCACGCTTTGGCAGGAAGTAAATCAAAAAATGAAAATTTAAAATGGTCTGAAAAAGATTTTCAAGAACATAAATATGTAGTTGATTATATTGATAGAAAAATTAAAGAAAATGGATTAATAACCAAAAAATCTAAAATAAAGGAGAAAATTGCTGGAGAGATAATACACTTAAACAAAGATTTCCATTTTAGTTTAGATATTGATTTCCTATCATTTGTTAAAACTCTTCATCCAACACCTGCAATTGCAGGCATTCCTTTAGATAAATCATTGGAAATAATTAAAGATTTAGAAGTTCATAACAGAAGCTTTTACTGTGGATTTCTTGGAACTATCGACAATAAAAATTGTGATTTAAAAGTCAACTTGAGATGCGCTAGGTTTTCTTCTAAAGAAGTTCAAATATTTGTGGGTGGAGGAATTACTAGTCAGAGTAATCCAAATGATGAATTTAAGGAAACTGAAATAAAATCTCAAACGCTATTGTCTGTGATTAAAAAAAAATAGAACTTCGCCCAATGACTTCAGCATCATTTAGAGTACAAGTAGTTGTTGATCTATTAAAAAAACACCAAGTTAAAAATATTGTTTTTTCTCCAGGATCACGAAATGCACCATTAGTAATAGGATTTAATAGTGACCACTACTTCAAAACAAAAGTATTAGTTGATGAAAGGTCGGCCGCTTTTTTTGCTCTTGGAATGGCTCAGCAATTAGAAGAACCAGTGGTAATTTGTTCTACTTCAGGTAGTGCTGTTTTAAATTACTCTCCTGCAATTGTAGAAGCGTTTTATCAAAAAATTCCGTTGATTGTTATTACTGCAGATAGACCTCCAGAATGGGTAGATCACGGTGAAGGCCAATCTATGAGACAATATAAAGTTTACGAAAACTTTATTGCTGAAAGTTATAATCTTCCAATGCTTGACCATCCTGATGCTTTATGGCAAACCGGGGTAATGACCAATGAAGCTTTTCATATTTCTAAATTACTATCTAAGCCAGTTCATTTAAATTTCCCATTTAGAGAACCTTTATATAAAACTGAACTTAACCCAAGTCAAACCGGGAAAAAAATAACTCATTTTCAAACAAAAAAATCATTAAGCAAAGAGGAGTTAAAAAGTTTACAAAAAAACTGGGTTAAACAAAATAAAAAAATGATTGTGTGTGGTTCTGTCCAAAAAAACAGCTCACTGAATGAAATTTTAATAGAACTAAATAAAGACCCTTCCGTTTGTATTTTAACAGAAACTACATCCAACTTATATAATGAGAATTTTATAAGTTGTATAGATCGAACTTTAGAAAGAATTAAAGATAATCCTAAATTTTATCCAGAGATTGTAATTACAATTGGGAATTCTATAATTTCTAAAAAACTCAAGAGTCTACTTAGAAAAAACAAACCAAAAGAACATTGGCATATTGAAGAAGCGAACAGAGCACAAGATATATTTTCTACATTAACCCATTTCGTCCCAATTGAACCCGAAGATTTTTTTAAAGATTTTTTAAATAATTATCAATCCAATAAAGATTCTAATTTTAGTAACAATTGGTATTTAGAATTTGAGAAAAGTGAAGAAAATCATCTTCATTTCCTCTCATCTTGCAAATGGTCAGATCTAAAGGCCCACGATCTAATTCAAAAGCAATTAAACGGTAAAAATGTTAATTTACAAATGGGAAATAGTACAAGTGTTAGATATGTTCAACTTTTCAAACAACAAAAAGATTTAAAATACAATTCTAACAGAGGAGTTAGTGGGATTGACGGATCCTCTTCTACTGCAGTTGGAGCAGCAAGTGTAACTAATGAATTAACAGTTTTAATTACAGGTGATCTTAGTTTTATATATGACCAACATGCACTATGGAATAAAGAAGTTCCAAAAAATCTTAAAATTATAGTGGTAAATAATCAAGGTGGTGGTATATTTAATATTATTTCAGGTCCAAAAACCACTCCCTACAGTAAAGAGTTTTTTGAAACTACACACGAAATAAGTTTGGAAAAAATTGCAGCTACTTTTAAAATTAATTATCAAAAAGCAAACAATGAAATTCAAGCAGATGGGTATTTGAATAATATTTTTAATAGTAAAGACGCAGAAATAATCGAATTGTTTACTGGAAATATTGAAAACGAAAATATTTTGAATGATTATTTTAAAGAAATAAAAAAAGACTAATAGCACTATGGATTGGAATGTAATAAAAAATTATGAAGATATCACTTTCAAAGTTTTCAATGGAGTTGCTCGAATTGCTTTTAATAGACCTGAAGTAAGAAATGCTTTTCGACCTAAAACTGTAGATGAATTACTTGATGCACTTATAATTAGCCATGAAAGCCCAGAAATTGGAGTAGTATTACTAACAGGAGAAGGTCCATCTCCAAAAGATGGTGGTTGGGCATTTTGTTCAGGTGGAGATCAACGTGTTAGAGCCAAAAGAGGATATAAAGGACTAGATGGTGTAAGTAAATTTAATATTTTGGACGTTCAGCGCCAGATAAGATTTATGAATAAAGTAGTAATAGCGGTCGTACCTGGATGGGCTGTTGGAGGTGGCCACAGTCTACATGTAGTTTGTGATCTTACTATTGCAAGCGAAGAACATGCTATTTTTAAACAAACTGATGCAGATGTTGCAAGTTTTGATGGTGGATTTGGCTCAGCTTATCTTGCTAGACAAGTTGGTCAAAAAAGAGCTAGAGAAATTTTCTTTTTAGGGTTTGACTACTCAGCTCAAGAAGCATATGATATGGGAATGGTTAATAAAGTAGTTAATCATAATGAACTTGAACAAACAGCATACAATTGGGCACAAGAAATAATTAAGAAAAGTCCAACTGCAATTAAAATGCTGAAGTTTGGTTTTAATTTAATTGACGATGGATTAGTAGGACAGCAAGTTTATGCAGGAGAAGCTACTAGACTTGCTTATGCAACTGATGAAGCCGAAGAAGGTCGTAATGCTTTTTTGGAAAAAAGAGATCCTGATTTTAAGAAATACCCAAAGTTTCCTTAAATACTGTTGTAAATATTTGAAACCAACTCCTCGATTTTTTTTCTGACTAAATAGTCATTAGACGTGAAATTATTTACCATAATTGTAAAAGGATAGTATTTGGAATTTTTACGCAAATAACCAGAATAACACCTTACTCCTCCCATTGAACCACTTTTACCAAAAAATTCTTCTTCAAATACAGATTCATCTCCAAAATATTTAAGAGTTCCCGATTTACCTGAAATTGGTAAAGATTTAAAAAAACTTTCTTCTCCATCAGAAATTTTTCTTTCCAATTCATAAAGTAAAAGATCGTTAAAAGCATTCGCAGAACATAAATTCAATCTTGAAAGGCCGCAACCATCTTTAAAAATCATTTCTTTTAATCCTAATCTATCTTCCCAAAATAATTGTAAATAAGCTGGAGCTTGGTTAATATCAATATCGTTATGATTTAAGGATACTGATTTTATTAAAAGATGTTCTGCATAATTATTATTGCTTTTAAAATTCACACATTTAACTAGGTCAATTAGAGATGGAGAGGTATAAACAAGTAAAGTATCTAAATGTAGATACCCCTTACTTTTAAGTGAAAGGTTGCTAGTTAAAATACCTAATTCATTACAAGCATTTTCTACGGCTTGTTTTAAAAATATTTTTGGATCATGCATAGATATTTTTACAACATAATTTTTCTTGTTTCTTGGAATAGTTCCAATTAGAGTTCTATGGTTTTGCATTGGAGCACCAAAAGCATAGGATAAATCTCTATTAGATTTACCAACCATAACATAATTTTCGAGAAAAAAAGAATCTACCAATGGATCAATTTTTACAATTTTAGTTGCAGAACCAATTTCATTACCAGAATTAAAAGAGACTTCCACATAATTATCTTTAAAAGAATGTAAACTATATCCTGATCCATAATAATTTCCCAAATCACTCCAAAGCCACTGATTATTTACTTGGTAGGTATCAAAATCTGGATAGATTATAATTTTCCCAGTGATTGATATAATATTTAATTCTAGTAATTTTGATTTCAATTCTTTAATAAAACTTTTTGAAGGAAAAAACCTGCTTTCTAAACTAGGGTCACCAGATGTAATTATGATCAAATTCCCATTTAAAGTTTTAGAATTTGTATCAACTATTCCTGAAGTCAAAATATAAGTATTGTAAACAAAGTCTTTTGACAAATGGTTTAAAACATAGGAGGTTGTGAAAAGCTTTTGTAGTGAAGCTGGAACCAATAATTTTTCAGGATTATGACTTAATAACACCGTGCCAGATTGGTCTTGTAATTTTAAACTAACAAAAGAATTTCTAAGCTCATTGCATTTTAAAAATTTAGATAATGAGCTAGATATTAAATTTTGAGAATAGGAATTAACTATTAATAAAACTTGAAAAATAAATATTAAAAATCTCTTATTCATAACTACTCTACAAGATATAACCATTATCGAATCCAATGGGTAAATTAGCTAAAAATGATGAATTTATTTTTAATTAAAATTAGATTAGGAGAATTAAATTATGATTTTCGAAAAAAATGAAGAAAATTCTTAGAATAATCAATCGTTTTAATTTAGGAGGTCCCACCTACAATGCAGCATATCTGACTAAATATTTAGAACCAGATTATGAAACTTTACTAATTGGTGGACAACACGATGAAAGTGAAAAGAGTTCTATGCACATTCTAGACAATTTAGGTTTGAAACCCAGTATAGTCCCTGAAATGCAAAGATCTCTAAATCCATACAAAGACTTAATAGCGTTTAAAAAAATTCAAAATATTATAAAGGAATTTAAACCAGATATTGTTCATACCCATGCAGCAAAAGCTGGAGCTTTAGGAAGAAGAGCTGCTTACAAAATGGGAGTAAAACAAGTTTACCATACATTTCATGGACACGTATTC
>JAYNHP010000037.1:0-19511 GCA_038108155.1 Flavobacteriales bacterium
ATTTACGTAAGGAAAGCATTCTGCGTATTAAAGGATGTGCCAAAATATCTGGTGATGAAATCCTTACATATTTTGAAAGAAGTCCTGATGGAGAAATTACTATTCGACCATTTACTGGAATACAGACTACTAGAGCAAAACTTTTGACTGTAGGTCTTGGTAGTGAAGAATTCTTATTGAAAAATTCCATAAAAAATATATTAACCAATTAAAACTAGAAATCAATAAAGTTTAACACGCTACAAGAAAACCTTAACTGTATTATCCTAGTTTAGACATAACATATTGTATTAGAAAAAACAGGTCAATTAGATTTTAAATAAAAAAGTGCTTAAAAGAAATAAAATCAAATAACAACCCAACAATTAAAAAGCTTTGATTTTAAGACTTTCAGCACCTACCTTTCAATTACAATTTTACACCTTTAATATTACTTTATTATTAACTTAACAATAATTAAAACAAATTTTGGATGTAATGAAAAAATTTATCCTAGCTAAAATTTATTTAGTTATTGTAGTAATAATCTATTCCTCGAATATATTAGCTCAATCCTATAATATCGGTCATATAAGTACAGACTTTTACGACAATGCTAGAAATAGAAATATTACCACAGAAATTTATTATCCATCCGATACCAATGGCGATAACGTTTCTATTTCATTGGGCAACTTTCCAATAATAGTTTTTGGCCACGGTTTTTTAATGAGCTGGGACAGCTATGACAACTTTTGGAATTCTTTAGTGCCGGAAGGGTATATATTGTGTTTTCCAACAACAGAAATGGGCTTTGCTCCAAATCATCAGTTTTTTGCAGAGGACTTAAGTTTTATCGCTTCTAAAATGCAAATGGAATCTCTTAACAATAGCTCTATCTTCTATAACTCTGTATTACCAAAAACAGGAATATTGGGACATTCTATGGGTGGTGGAGCTAGTTTTCTTGCTGCTGAAAATAATCCCAATATCAATACTCTTATAAATTTTGCTGCAGCTGAAACTAATCCTTCAGCAATTTTTGCTGCTAGTAATATTACTATTCCATCTCTTATATTTTCTGGGGACGATGACTGTGTTGCTCCTCCAATCAATCATCAAAACATTATGTTTGATAGTTTAAACTCCAATTGTAAAACACAAATTAATATTATAAATGGAGGGCATTGTTATTTTGCAAATGAAAATGTACTGTGTAGTTTTGGAGAATCTTCATGTAACTCAAACCTTAATATTTTAAGAGCTGAGCAGCAAAGTGTAACCAATGATTTTTTAAAAATTTGGCTTAACTTTTCTTTAAAATCAGATCAAAATTCTTTTACAATTTTCAACGACTCATTACAATCTTCTAGTAGAATTACATATTCTCAATATTGTAATAGTACAGGATTTATGGACCAAAATAAATTAGATGAAATAAATGTCTATCCAAATCCAGTAACTGAAATATTAAATATTGATGTGCCTTTAGAATTCATTGATGGAGAGCTTATTTTATATAACATATTTGGTCAAGAGCTACACAAAAAAATAATCTCTAATAAATTAACCGAAATCAATCTATCTAATTTTGAAAGTGGAAGCTATTTTATATTTATTAAAAAAGAGGGTGTGGTAAAGAAATATAAAATTATAAAAGTTGTTAACTATTGATAAATTTTTAAGATTTGGAATTTAAAAGACTATCCTATCGAAATAAGAATAATAAATTTCTTTACTATCTTAAAAACTATTTAAAGCAATTAATTCCATCCTCCTTATATCAAAAAAAATTACATTTAAAGCTCAGTAAATTTGAAGAATTAAACTCAAATGAAAAACAAGAGTTGCTCTTAAGGTTAAATTACTACAACCAGTTAAAAGAAAAGTATTTTCTTTCTGAAGATGCCCAAAAACTATCTGAAATAAAACTTAAAAAAAACCAAAAGACTTATTATTTTGATTTACAAGAATATGGTCGGTATTTCAATCAGAATCTTAAAGGACATTTTTTATTTGGAGATATTACCAAAACTCCCAAAGAACCTGGATTGGTAAAAAGTAGACCTATTAGTAATAAAAATACCAATTCTATAATTTTAAAATGGAACAAAATAAGACACTTTACGTTTATTTCGAAGGACGATTTGCCATATACCAAAAAGAAAGACCAGCTTGTATTTAGAGCTAAAGTTCATTCTTCTCAACCTCAGAGAATAAAATTTTTAGAAAAATACTATGGACATCCAATGTGCAATATTGGAAAAGTAAACAACAATAACCTAAATAAGCTCTGGATGGTTAAACGGATGACTTACAAAGAACAACTCCAATATAAATTTATTCTATGTTTGGAAGGTAACGATGTTGCAAGTAATTTAAAATGGGTAATGTCCTCCAATTCTATAGCTGTAATGCCTAAACCCAAATACGAAACATGGTTCATGGAAGGTCTTCTTATTGAAGACCAACACTATATTCAAATCAAAGACGATTATTCAGATTTAGAAACCAAACTAAAATTCTTTTTAGACCGTCCTCAAAAGGCAAAGTTAATTGTAGAAAATGCCAATAAGTATGTAAATCAATTTAAAGATCAAAAAAAAGAAGATTTACTTTCCTTTATGGTGCTCAATAAATACTTCAATAAGACCAATTAGTAAAAAGTAATAAAGATGGAAAAACCCTCTTCTTATTGTGAATATGTTAATACTCTTGAAAAGGAAAACTTACATAAAATATACCACGATTCACAGTATGGTTTTCCAATACTTTCAGAAAACGAATTATTTGGAAGATTAATACTAGAAATAAATCAAGCAGGATTATCGTGGACCACAGTTCTTAAAAAACAAGTAAATATTAAAAAGGCGTTTTCAAATTTTAATATTGAAAAAATAGCCAATTATGGGGAGAAAGAAATAAATATTCTACTTAATAACCCTGGAATTATTAGAAATAAACTAAAAATAAACGCTGTTATTTTTAATGCCAATAGAATATTAGAAATTCAAAAAAATCACGGATCATTTAGCAAATGGCTAGATAAAAACCAAACATCAGAAATAGATCTATGGGTAAAACTATTTAAGCAAAATTTCAAATTTACAGGTGGGGAAATTACCAAAGAGTTTCTTTTTAGTACTGGATATCTAAAAGGAGCTCATAATGAAACATGTCCGATTTATAAAAAATTGAATAAATTGAATCCTAAATGGAAGAATAATTATCAATAATTATGTTGAATTTATTGCTACAAAATTTTTCTATATTCTTATAATATTTAATTTTATTTAAAACACTATAAAATGAAAAATACTCTTTTAAAAATCGCTGGTTTTTTTGCTTTTGCAGTATTACTAGTTTCGTTCACAAATAGCCCAAAAATCAATAGTCTTAAAATTGGAAAAAAAGCACCAATGACCAACTATGAAATGAAAAATGTCTCTGGAGAAAATTATTCATTAGAAAAATTAGCTTTCGAAAATGGAATATTGGTTATTTTCAGTTGTAACTCTTGCCCATTTGTCGTAGGAAATAAAGAAATGGAAGGTTGGCAAGGAAGATATAATGAAATTCATGATTTATGCAAAAGAAATAAAATAGGAATGGCATTAGTTAACAGCAATGAAGCTAAAAGAACTGGAGCTGATTCATTTACAGAAATGCAAAAACATAGTCAGGAACAAAAATACGATGCTGCTTATCTTATGGACGTGAATAGTAAGTTGGCAGACGCTTTTGGAGCAAGTACAACTCCGCATGTTTTCTTACTAGACAGTGATTTTAAATTGATCTATAAAGGCGCTATTGACAACAGTGTAAAGTCAAAATCATCTGTCACAGAAAATTGGCTTAAAGATGCCATAATTTCTAGTGGCAAAAAAGAACCTATTCTTCTTTCAGAAACAAGAAATTCAGGTTGCAGCATTAAAAGACTTTAAAATTTAGAAAAAACATGCCAAAATTATCTACTAAAGGCAAGGTTATGCCTTCTTCTCCAATAAGAAAACTGGTACCCTTCGCTGAAAATGCTAAAGCTAAAGGAACAACAGTTTACCATCTAAATATTGGCCAGCCAGATATTGAAACACCTGAAGTAGTCTTAGAAGAACTACAAAATATTGATAGAAAAGTTATTGAATATAGCCATAGTGCAGGGTTCATTTCATACAGAAAAGGATTGGCAGATTATTATAAAAATATTGGCATATCGTTAAATCCAGATAAAGAAATAATGGTAACCACAGGAGGTTCTGAAGCATTGATTTTTGCTTTTCAGTGCTGTTTTGAACCAGGTGATGAGATAATTATTCCCGAACCATTTTATGCAAATTACAATGGTTTTGCTACTTCGTGCGGCATTAAAGTAGTTTCGGTTACAGCAAAAATAGAAAATGGATTTGCACTCCCTCCGATAGCGGAACTTGAAGGGAAAATAACTTCCAAAACCAAAGGCATTTTAATATGTAACCCTGGTAATCCAACTGGATATCTCTACAAAAAATCTGAAATGAATTCTCTTAAAGATATTGTTAAAAAACACGATCTTTTTCTTTTTGCAGATGAGGTTTACAGAGAATTTTGTTACGATGGATTAGAACACCATTCAGCCTTGAAACTTTCTGAGATTGAAAATAATGCAGTATTGATTGATTCTGTTTCTAAAAGATATTCTATGTGTGGTGCAAGAGTTGGAGCGTTAATTAGTAAAAATCACGATTTTATGGAAATGGCCCTTAAGTTTGGACAAGCCAGACTTAGCCCCCCCACATTAGGTCAAATTGCTGGAGAAGCTGCTTTAAAAACTCCTTCTACGTATTTTAGTGAAGTAATTGATGAGTATGTGGAAAGAAGAGATATAGTGGTAAATGGATTAAATAAAATTGAAGGTGTAATTTGCCCAAAACCGCAAGGAGCGTTTTACGCAATTGCTCAGTTACCTATTAAAGATGCCGATCATTTTTGTCAGTGGATTCTTGAAAGTTTTGATTATGATGGAACTACTGTCATGATGGCTCCAGCATCAGGTTTTTATGCCAATAGCAAAATAAAAAATCAAGTTAGAATTGCTTATGTACTTAAAAAAGACCTTTTAGAAAAAGCAGTTCTTTGTATCGGAAAAGCTTTAGAGATTTACCAAAAAAGTTTCTAACTAATTAGGTTTTTTTATTAATCTAATTTCAGTTGCTCCATATCCAAAATCGTCATAGGAAGCGTCGTAATATTCAAAGTATGGATGGTAAATATCCAACTCTTTTCTAATTTCATGTCTTAAAACACCTTCACCAACTCCATGAATAACAACAATTTTTCTTTGTTTTTTGTCAATAGATTTATTTAAGAAAGACTTAAAATGAGACATCTGTATTTTTAGAATAGCACTATTACTCATGCCATTATGGGAATCTATTAAATTTTCTATATGAAGATCTAAAACAACTCTTTCTTTAGATCCATAACTCTCTAAATGTCTAAACTTTCTTTTTAAATCAAAATTTTTATTATTTGTTTTTTCAGAATTTAATTTTGACTTTATTTCTTGATCAAAGGCTAGATTTTCGGTTTGATAATCTTCTTGCTTTCTTTCTGGAACTAGTTCAGAGATTTTATACTTCTCTAGAAAACCATAATTATTTTCCAACTCTACTCTTTCTAAATCTAGAATTTTGGTAATAATTCCATGGCCATCTGAATTTAGAAATCTTACTTTATCTCCAATTTTGAAATTCATTAACCAACTAATTCTCCATACAAATCGTAGTGATCAGATTTAGTAATCTTCACTTTAACAAAATCTCCTATTCTACAATAAGTATGCTTATTTTTCTCTATTAATACTTCATTGTCAACTTCGGGCGAATCAAATTCACTTCTTCCAATAAAATACCCATCTTCAGCTCTATCTATCAAAACTTTATATTCTTTGCCAATTTTTTTAGTATTCAACTCAAAAGATATTCCAGATTGTAAATACATTATAGAATCTGCTCTTTCTTTTTTTAGTTTTGATGGAACATCATCCTTAAAATTATAAGCGTGGGTATTTTCTTCATGCGAATAAGTGAAAATTCCAAGCCTGTCAAATTTCATTTCCTCTACCCAATTGTACATTTCTTGAAAGTCTTCTTCTGTTTCCCCAGGATAACCAGCAATCATGGTTGTTCTAATAGCAATATTGGGAACCATCGCTCTAATATCCTGTATTAACTTGGTTGTCTTTTCACGACTGGTGCCCCGTCTCATTGCTTTTAGTATATTAGAAGAACCATGCTGAAGTGGAATATCTAAGTAATTACAGATTTTTTTCTCTTCTTTCATCACCTCAATTACATCCATTGGAAACCCCGTTGGATATGCATAATGTAATCTTATCCATTCTATTCCTTCTACCTTACAAAGTTCTTTTAGCAAATCTGCAAGAGCTCTTTTTTTATATAGATCAAGTCCATAATAAGTCAAATCCTGTGCTATAAGCATGATTTCTTTCACACCTTTTTTTGCCAAAGACTTTGCATTAGTTACTAAGTCTTCAATGGAAGTAGATCTATGTTTTCCCCTCATTAATGGAATAGCACAGAAAGAACAAGGTCTATCACAACCTTCAGCTATTTTCAAATATGCATAATGATGTGGTGTGGTTAATAATCTTTCACCAACCAATTCGTGTTTGTAGTCGGCATTTAGTGTTCTTAAAATATTTGGAAGTTCTTTGGAACCAAAGTAAGCGTCAACATCCGGAATTTCATCTTCAAGCTGGTCTTTATATCTCTCCGACAAACAACCAGAAACATATACTTTTTCTACTAAGCCTTCTTTTTTAGCATCTACAAAATCTAAAATGGTATTGATGGACTCTTCCTTTGCGCTTTCAATAAATCCGCAGGTATTTATAATTACAATAGAAGCGTCATTTATCTTAGACTCATGCTCCACTTCAAACTTATTGGCTTTTAACTGAGCCATCATTACCTCAGAATCATAAAGGTTCTTTGAGCAACCCATGGTTACCACATTTACTTTGTTTTTTTTTAAAGTTTTGGTCTTCATTAATTAGTATTAAACGAAGAACCACTGAATAGTGATTCAATAAATGCGTTGGTATTAAAAACTTGTAATTGATCTACTTTTTCCCCTACTCCAATATATTTAACGGGTATTTTAAACTGGTCGGATATTCCTATTAGAACACCACCTTTAGCGGTACCATCTAATTTGGTAATAGCTAAAGCATTTACTTCTGTCGCCTTTAGAAACTGCTCCGCTTGTTCTATAGCGTTTTGGCCAGTAGAACCATCTAAAACTAATAATATTTCATGAGGAGCATTAGGAATGACTTTTTGCATCACATTTTTAATTTTAGTGAGCTCATTCATTAAATTAACTTTATTGTGTAGTCTTCCAGCGGTATCTATTAAAACAACATCGGTATTATTTGCCTTGGCACTCTGCAGTGTGTCAAAAGCAACTGAAGCCGGGTCTGAACCCATATTTTGTTTTATAATTGGAACACCTACTCTTTCAGACCAAATTGTTAATTGTTCAACAGCAGCTGCTCTAAAAGTATCTGCAGCACCCAACAAAACACTTTTTTCGTTATTTTTATATTGATTGGCTAATTTTCCTATAGTTGTAGTCTTCCCTACCCCATTTACTCCAACTACCATTATAACATATGGCTCGGTAGAGGATGGCGTTTCGAAATTTGAAATATCTTCGATATTATTCTCCGATAACATTTCTATAATTTCATTTTTGAGTATATTATTTAACTCATTTACCCCTACATATTTCTCTTTTTTTACTCTTTGTTCTAATCTTTCTATAATCTTCAGAGTAGTTTTAACACTGACGTCGGAAGATACCAATACTTCTTCAAGATTATCTAAAACTTCATCATCCACTTTAGATTTTCCTGCAACAGTTGTAGCAATTTTAGAAAAAAAACTCTTCTTGGTCTTTTCTAAACCTTGATCGAGCTCTTCTTTTTTTTGCTTGGTAAAAAAACTTTTCCAACTCATGATAACTATATTAAATAAAAAAGCTCTTTCCTTTATCTAAAGAAAGAGCTTAAAATTAAAACTTTTTTTTTGCTTTTATTGAAACCAGTCTTTTACTCTATCGTTATGTACTATTTCCTCTTTGAAAATATAAGAACCACTTTTTGGAGACTTAACCATTTTAATAACTTTAGTATGTTGTTTCCCTCCTCCTTTTTGAAGAGATGCTACTGATTTCTTAGCCATGATTTAATTATTTAATTTCTTTGTGTAATGTGTATTTCTTAAGAATTGGATTGTATTTTTTTAATTCAATTCTGTCAGGTGTATTTTTCCTGTTTTTGGTGGTAATATATCTTGAAGTGCCTGGCACACCACTTTCTTTGTGCTCAGTGCATTCTAAAATTACTTGTACTCTATTTCCTTTCTTGGCCATTTTCTTAAATTATGGGTGGCAAATATAATTTATTTATTTTTATTCACAAGGTTAGATTTGTTTTTATTTACTTATATAATTCAATAGTTAAACTCTTATGAATATATTTGAAAAAAAATCATAAATGAAAAATATTTCTTTACTCTGCTTAGCTTTTATTTTATTTTCTTGCAATAACACAAATGAAAATCCAATTTTAAATTCCAAAAGCGATTCACAGTCCTATAAATTTTATGGGAAAGTTATTTCACAAGATTCTGTAAAAAACTTAGAGTTAGAGAAAAAATCTTTAATGAGTACTGGAATTAAAACCAGCAAAATATCTGGTAAAATTGTAGAGACATGTAGCAAAAAAGGATGTTGGATGACTTTAGACACTGGAAAAGACACATTATTTATCAAATTTAGAGATTATGCATTTTTTGTTCCTACTGATAGTGTAGAGGGAAAAAAAGCAATTATTCAGGGAGATTTATTCCTCGATACTGTCACTGTTGAGATGTTAAAACATTATGCAGAAGATGCTGGAAAGTCTGAAGAGGAAATTGCTCAAATAACAGAACCTAGTTACGATCTTGGATTTACTGCTGATGGTGTAATTATTGCTGAATGAAATACTCTATTGGAATATTTTTATTGATTCTAACTGGATGTGTTAATAAAACATCCTCTGAAGATTCCCCAAAAGTCATAATGGATCCAAATCCAACTAGTGAAATGGCGCAACAGATGCGAGAAATGACCAAAGAATTGGAAGCAATAAAAATTAAACTAGAAAAAAACGAAGCTCTTGGAAAAAATCTTCTAAATTTTGAACTAATTCATCACCAGCAAGTAACTGATAGCAGCTTTCATAAACCTCATATAGAACCGATGTCCATAGCTTTTCATTACGCTGTAGGAGAATTCAATAAAGAACCAAGTATTAAAAACTATTCTTCAATTATTAATAATTGCAGTAGTTGTCATCAGCTTTCATGCCAAGGACCTTTGGTTAAAATAAATAAACTAATGATTAAAAATCTTTAAAAATTAAAGGCTGTTTTTTCATGACAGCTTCTATTTCTTTAATAGTTCTTGGAACACATCCAGAGAGATTTTCTGGTTCACCATCAGTTATCAGAATATCATCTTCAATCCTTACACCAATATTCCACCATTTGGGGTCACAAGGTGAACCTTCCTTTATATAAATCCCAGGTTCAACAGTTATTACTGTATTGGGTTGGAACTCTCCATAGGTGCCTGGATCATGTACATCTAATCCTAGATAATGAGAGGTTCCATGCATAAAATATCGTCTTAATTCAAATGGGGATTTTATCAAACCTATTTCTTGTAATCTTTGAGAAACTACTGTAGTTGCAATGGTATTGGTAATATAAAACGGGTTACCCGCCTTACACTCTGCAATAGCTTTGTTCTGTGCTTCTAAAACAATATTGTAAATAATTTTCTCTTCCTTGGAATATTTGCCATCTACAGGGATAGTTCTTGTCACATCAGCTGTGTAACCATGGTATTCTGCACCGACATCACTTAAAAGTAAATGGTTTCCTTTCATAGTTTTTCTATTGGTAGTATAGTGTAAAATACATGAATTTTCAGCAGCTCCTACAATGGATGGATATCCTGGATATTCAGCCCCATTTATTTTAAAAACTGCCTCAACAACAGCCTCCGCCTGAAACTCTTTCATCTCTGGTTTTAGTACTTTCATTAACTCGTTTTGAGCGTCACAGGTTATTGAAATTGCTTTCCTTAGAAGGACAAGTTCTTCTTTGGTTTTAACCTCTCTAAGTTTTGCCATCCATTTTGTTATTTCATTATGGTTCAAACCCTTGTTAAAGATATTTCTTAATGAATCTAAATCTGGATAACGAATTTCTTTAAAAGGTTGGTTTATAAAAACTGTATCTATAGTAGAGAAATCAATTTGGTCCCAAGTAAACTTTTCAATATTTAAGGACTTTTGAATTCCTAGAACTAGTTCAGAGCCTTTAACCCCCAGCTTCTTACCTACCCAAGTCTCTGAATTTTCATTTCTTTCCTTAATTAATAAAAGTTCGCTTATAGTATCTATTCCAACAATTTGAGGTTTTTTAAAAATAATTAAAGCGCTATTGGATTCGTTTAAACCTGTTAAATAATAAAAACTAGGGTCTTGATGAAATTCATAATCTACATCATTAGCTCTAACCATACTTTTTCCTGAATAGAATACAGCCATTCCTCCACTTGGAATAAGGGTTTTTAAGGCTTTTCTTCTATCGGCATGAAAACTTGAAGGTAACAAATCTAAATCGTATATACCAAGGGTATCAAACCTTAAGTTTTTAGATGGATCAATAAACTCTTGAGAATAAGAACTAGATAAAAAAGAAAATAAGAAAAATGTATATAAATAATATTTCATGAATCCTAAACTACAAAACTAGTAGGATTTTATGAAATGTTTAAATAAAACCGTTGGCTTTAGCTTCAGCCAAAACTGTAGAAATACCTTTTTTGTTAATTGTTCTGATAGCTGATGCAGAAACTTTAAGAGTTACCCACTTATTTTCTTCAGGAATAAAGAATTTTTTAGTTTGAAGATTTGGATAGAATTTTCTTTTTGTCTTTCTATTAGACTTAGAAACATTATTTCCAGTGATGACTTTTTTTCCTGTAATTTGGCAAACTCTAGACATGGTATTAAAAATTTGAGCTGCAAATTAAGTTCATTTTTATGGGATTAACAAATATCATCTCCTCTTTTTCTGTTGTTGCTTAGCAACTTCTTCTAATCGCTGCTGAAAACGAGATTTCTTTTTAATTTTTTTCTTGTTAGACTCAATCTTTGCTCTAATCTTATCCTCATCAATAAGAAACTTTTTAATTCCCCACATTATACCAATATTCATAATATTACCACAAAAGTAGTAATAGCTAAGGCCAGCAGAATATTTATTAAAAAAGAAAATAAACATTATTGGCATAAAATACATAATTACTTTCATATTAGGCATTCCAGGCTGGGTTTGGGCAGTCATTTGGCTAGAATTAGTTAAAGTATAAATTAAGGTAGATCCTGCCATTAGTAGAGCAAATAAACTAACATGGTCTCCATAAAAAGGAATTTCAAATCCCAAATCTAAAATTGAATCAAAAGAACTTAAATCTTCAGCCCATAAAAATTCTTTATGTCTTAAAGATAAACTCGCTGGAAAATACCTAAATACGGCAATTAAAATTGGCATTTGGATAATCATTGGAATGCAACCAGCCATAGGGTTTACTCCGGTTTGCTTGTATAAAGCCATGGTTTCTTGCTGCTTTTTCATTGCAGCATTTCTATCTGTTTTTCCTTCGTACTTGGCTGAAATTTTATTCATTTCAGGCTTAATAACCTTTGTTTTTGCTGTTGACATGTAGTTTTTGTATGTCAATGGCATAATAACAATTTTAACAATTATAGTTAGCAACAGAATTACCAATCCTATAGAAAACCCAAAAGACATTAAAAATTTAAAAACAGGATCGATAAGGTATCTATTTACCCACGCGAAAACACTTCCTCCTAAATTAATTAAATCTTCCATTTCATAGTCATAGGATTCTAATATGTCATAATCATTGGGGACGAATAAAAACTTTAAAGGGACTCTACCCATAGACGGAATAGAAGTCCTTGAGGCGTAGGATTTGGTATAATTATCATCCTCTAAATTTCGGTGAACAATTTTTGTTTTACCAAGACCATCTTCACTTAATAAGATTGAGGAAAAGAACTTGTGTTTGAAAGCTATCCAATTTATATTACTCTGAAGGTCATCTTCTTCATCTGACATTTCAGAAAGATAATCTCTTGTACTGCCAAAATATCTATACATAATAGTACAAATATTTCTTTCATCCTCTGCTAATTTTTCTGTCGACAATCCTTTCATGGACCATTTTAAATCAACATCAGGCTTTATATCGTTTTCGATATTATGGTAATTAATTTCAAAATCAACATCGTAATTACCACTTGATAAACGGTAAGAAAATTCAAGATATTTGTCATCCGAACCAGCACTTGCTCTAAAAACCAATAGACTATCGTTGTTTTTAACCAGATCAAAAAATAAGTCACCGGTTTCCACTGGAATCACTTTCTCAGCATCTACTATGGTAAGACTCATTTGAGATGTTTCTTTTTCAAAAAGAGAAAGAGGTTTGTTTTCATCGTTAAAAAAACTACTATAAGTTCTGTATTTATATTGTCCATTTTCATCTAACTCCACCATTTCTGCATTAGTAATTCTTGCACCTTTGGAAGAAAAAGAAAGTCTTATTTTGTCGTTTTCAAGAAAGTAGTCTTTTTCCTCACCTTTAACTGAACGATAAAAGATTCCATAATTCTCAATTAGTTTCTCGTTCTCTTTCTGAGCTAAAAGTTTTTGAAAAATAATATTATCTGCAGAATCTATCTCTATTTCTGATTCAGAACTAGTAGTGCTTTTAAATTCGGTTACTTCAGTGCTATTTCCATCTGAAATAACTTCATTTGATTGACTAACTGGGTTAGTAGGATTTGGTTGCTCATTAGGTTGATTCAAGAACATGAAAGCCATAACTACGGCACCAATTAAAATCAAACCAGTAGTAGTATTTTTATCCATTAATAGAAATTTAGAGCACAAATATATTTTTTCTTAATCAAAAAAGGGAAGAGAATAACAAATAATACAAAGAATTTATTTAATAAGTTTTAATACTATAGTTGATAACTTTGTGAATAAAGGGAATTGACATTATTACTAAAATAAAGCAACATCAAATATTTTTGTTAAAATTTGGTTCTAATAATGTTTGCAACTCTATTTGTAAAAAAAAGAATATCACATAAATTTTTAGCAAAGCAATTTGTACATAAAACGCTTCGTGCTGTAGATGAATCATTTGAAGATTTTCTAGACGCAATATATAACGACTCAGAACTAGAATCCTACCCTGAACTAAATTACAAAGATCCTTCAGTCCTAATGCACATAATTATAGCTGGAAATATGAAATTTTTTGAAAGAATACTTTCTAGTCATGAAGAAAATGCAGTTTGTAACTCAATTATTAAGGAAATGAGTATGGTTTTTGAAATGGATTTTAATGAAATGAAAGAGAAATTAGAAAATTACAGCTCCTTTATCTCAAGAGTAAACCACCCATCAAAAAACATATTATACGGCATGTCTAAATCTGTATTTTTTAAGTTTAAATTAGGAAAATACCAAGATGATTATTTTGCCCAATTGAATACCCCTAATCCTATTTTTTTAAAAAAAATTGATTCTTTGATTGAAAATTACATTTGGGACTGGAAATCGATTTTTGAAAAATCTAAAATAACTTACTAACTAGTTTAGTGCAAAATTCTTAATAGCCATCTCTTTTATGTCATTACCTATTGCTAAACAAGCAGTTGCTGCAGGCGAAGGTGCGTTTAAAACATGTATACTATTTGATGTGTATTCAATTCTAAAATCGTCCTTGGTATCTCCATTTTGACTCAACAACAAAGCTCTTACTCCTGCTCTTCCAGGTTTAATATCATTCATGGTTAGAGAGGGAATTAATTTCTGCAAAGTTTTTAAAAATAGTTTTTTGGAGAAAGCTCTTCTATACTCATTAATACCGTACGAAGCATTTTTAAAAAAAAGTTGCCAAGTTCCTCTATAAGTTAAGGCATCAAGTGAGTCATTAAGACTAAAATCTGTTTTATTGTAACCTTCCCTTTTAAAACTAAAAACTGCATTTGGACCACATTCAACATCCCCATTCACCATTCTTGTGAAATGAACACCCAAAAAAGGAAAAGCAGGGTCAGGAACTGGATAAATAAGGTTATTTACTTTGTTTTTTGCATGGTCTTCAAGTTCATAATAATCTCCCCTAAATCCAACAATTCTTTCCTTAAGTGGTATGCTATCACTTTTGGCAAGTCTATCTGCCTGAAGCCCACCACACACTATAAGATACTTTGATTTTAAAGTCTTATTCTGTGTTCTAATTATCTTTAATTCTGCTTGATTTTCAATAGATTTTACTTCCTGAGAAAGCAAGACATCACTGTTATCATTCCATCCACGTGCAACATCTACCATTTTATTGGTTGCCATCACATAATCAATTATTCCAGTACAAGGGACCCAAATTCCTGCAATTCCATTTACTTCTGGTTCAATATCCTTTATTTGATTTGCGGTAATTTTTTCAATCCCTTCCGTATTATTTTCAAGACCATTTTTATAAATCTTATCTAAAAACTTAAATTCTTTTTTATGAGTAGCAACTACAACTTTTCCACAGACATCGTGGGTGACCTTATGCTCCTTAGAGAATTTCACCAACTCATGTCTTCCTAAAACACAATTCCTAGCTTTATTAGATCCTGGAGTGTAATACAGTCCTGAATGAATTACCCCAGAATTACTTCCAGACTGATGTTTTGCTAACTGATCTTCTTTTTCAATAAGTACTAAGTTCTTATTAGGGAAATGTTTTTGTAATTTGTAAAAAGTTGCCGCACCAACAATTCCACCTCCAACAATAGCTATATCGTAAATTTTATCCATAGTTTTCAATTGGAATCTCTTCTTTAGGAACTTGAAAAAGTAAAAGAAGACCTACTATAAAAAAAACTACCAATGCTACTATTGAATTTCTCATACTTCCTGTAACTTGTTCTATGAATCCATAAGAAAACATTCCTATTACAATGCCCAATTTTTCAGAAATATCGTAAAAGGAGAAGAAAGAAGAAGTGTCTTTGGAATTTGAGGGAATGTATTTTGAATAAGTACTTCTTGATAAAGACTGAATACCACCCATTACTAGACCTACAAAACCAGAAATAAGATAAAAATGAATGGGTTCATAAACTAGTAAGGCGCTTAAACAAAGTAAAATCCAAATGGATACTACCAATTTCAATGCAAACAAATTCCCTTTAAACTTAGAAATTTTCGAAAGTAAAATAGCTCCTGGAATTGCAATTAACTGTATAAGTAGAACTCCAATAATTAAGCCCATCTTGGCATTAGCACCTTCTCCCCAATTAACTTCTTTGGTGCCAAAATATACCGCAACCAACATTATAGTTTGTACAGCCATACTGTAAACAAAAAAAGAGTAAATAAACTTTTTAAGCCTCTTAGTTTTCATAATGTATAACCTTACCTTATTAAGCTCTAAAATCCCTTTGTGATATGTAGATTTGTCCTTAATTCTAATTTTTTTCCCTCTAGGAAGACTTTTGAAGGTAATTTGAGAAAAACAAAACCACCACAAGCCAGTTAGTGCAAAACACAATCTTGTATAAAAAGACCTCTCACTTTCTTGGGCATTAAAAATTAAAAACAAACAAATTACGAGTAAAATAACGCTACCAATATAACCCATAGAAAAACCTCGCGCAGACAAACTATCGTGGTCTTTTTTTTCTGCTATTTCAGGTAAAAAGGCATTGTAAAAAACCAAACTACTCCAAAAACCTATTCCAGCCATGACGAATAATAACATACTTATTTCCAAATGATTTTTATCAAAGAAGGAAAGAAGCACACAACAAAAAGAACCTAGATAACAAAAGAATTGCATAAAAGCTTTTTTGTTGCCAGTAGAATCTGCAATTCCCGACAAGACAGGAAGAATTAGAACTAATAATAGAAAATAGCATGAGCTTAAAATAGTAATTAGAGCAGTATTTATAAATTCAAATCCAAAGAAGATAACTTTCTCATCTACATAGCCCTCATAAAAAACAGGGAAAATTGCACTTGAAATTACCAAAGGGTATACTGAATTTGCCCAGTCGTAAAAAGTCCAGGCTTTTTGAATTTTTTTATTAGATTTTAGCATCAAATTATTTGATTATTATGAACTCAACCCTTCTGTTTTTAGCCATACTAAACATTGAAGCTCCCTTGGAAGCAGGTTGGTCAGAACCTAAATCTTCAGCAGTAATTCTTTCAGAAGATATTCCATTTTTCAATAAAAAGTCCTTTACTGATTTAGATCTATAATTACCCAAATTCTTTAAAATTTTATTTTCTGGATCATCATTTATAGCTTGTTTTTCTAAATTATCAATATGTCCGTTTAGCTGTAATTTAAGTTCTGGATTATTCTTTAATATTTCAATTACGTTATTCAAATTGTTGTCGAACATTGGATCTACAGTATAACTTTCTACATCAAAATATATCGAATACTTTTTCAGTTTTACATCAATTGGTAATTTTTCATCTACCTGTACATCAAGATGGTAGACGATAGATTCTCTTTTCTTTTTTTGGCCTTTGTTACAATCACACAAATCAGGATCTTCTACTAGAACAAGCTCAACATTATCTATATAATAATAAGCATTAGGAGATTGTACACCTGGAAAATCATCAGACTTTGTAAGTTTTTCATATTCTGTATCCTTATTATTGAAAAAATTACCTATAGTGATATACTTTTCTTTTCCATCTGCTTGGTAAACCCCGCAAACAGTTTCCCACTTGTATCTTGACTTGTATATTTTACTTTTTTCATTAGTTACAACAGCAGATAGTTCTGCTTTGTCATTGAAAATAATATCTCCTTTTTTATCCAAAGTAACTGGCTCTTCACTAATGTAAGCTCCTATGTTGTCTATTGCATACTTACTTAAATCTGATAAACTCACATGGATATTTACGCAGTAGTTAAGTCCACTAGCTAGTGGTTTAATAAGCATGGATTGAATATATGTTCTAGGTTTTTGATTATTGTAACTATAAGTTAATATCCCAGCATAATTTTCACCTTCTTTAGGAAATTCCTTTCCATAAATATTTTCAGGAGTACCAATATCTCCAGGTATACTACTTGAAAAAAGATCTGCTTTTAAGGACGTAGGAGAATACCAATCTTTGGCAACATTAATTTGGTTTAATTTTTTAAGTTTACCATCTATACTTTCAAAACTTGGATTAAGAACCAAATTATTATCTTCTTGAGATTTATAAGAATCTAATGACAATAATAGGAACAAGGTAAAAACTAATTTAATTCTCATTTTTTAGTTGTTTGATTTAACACTTTCTATAAAACATTTAACTTTTTCTGGATCAGTATCTGGATATACTCCATGCCCCAAGTTAGCAATATGTCTAGTACCAGCAAAGTTATTAAGCATTTCTTTGGTCTTTTTTTCAATAAGATTAAAATCTCCATATAAAACACATGGATCTAAATTCCCTTGTAAGGTTTTTGTATTTTCAAATAAATCTACTGCTTTATCTATATCTATAGTCCAGTCTAAGCCAATTGTATTACAATTTAAATTTTTCATACTTTCTAAAGCAAAATAAGCACCTTTACTAAAAACAGTTAGAGGAACTTCATTAATTGCATCACATATTTTATGGACATATTTCATGCCAAATTCGTTGTAATACTCTGGAGACAATATCCCTGCCCAAGAATCAAAAATTTGCAATAAATCTGCACCTGCCTTAATTTGCAGTTTCAAATATTCAATGGTAGTAATCGTAATTTTATCCAAAAGCAAATGAGCTAGCTCTGGCTCTCTGTATAAAAAACTCTTTGCTTTACTAAAAGTTTTGGAACCCTGACCTTCAATCATGTAAGCAAATATTGTCCATGGAGCTCCAGCAAAACCTATTAACGGAACACGATTGGAAAGTTCATTTTTGGTAATTTTTATTGCTTCAAAAACATAAGATAAATGGTCTTGTAAATTGGAGGTATTCAAAGCATCAATATTGGCTTTACTTTCTATAGTTTTGGGGAAATAAGGCCCTTTTTTTTCTATCATTTCATATGAAAGACCCATAGCTTCTGGAATCACCAAAATATCTGAAAAAATAATTGCTGCATCAACTCCTAGAATATCTACAGGTTGAATTGTAACCTCTGCAGCCAAATGCGGGGTTTCTACCAATTCCTTAAACCCACTTAATGAATTTCTAATTTTTCTATACTCAGGTAGAATTCTACCCGCTTGTCTCATCAACCAAACTGGAGTTCTTTCAATATTTTTACCATTTGCGGCTCTAAGTATAAGATCATTCTTTAAATTCATGGTATAAATGTATAAAAGACTCTCATTAAAAAATATAATGTGTAAAACAAGTTCAATAAATCTTATTGTTTTTTGGTCTTTTTTATTAAGCTTCCATAATAACTGGTCCCAAACTAATGTAATAAATAATTATTCTAACGATACTATTGTAGTCGTAATTACAAATAAAAATAAGGAATTAAGAGGTTTATTAGTGAATGAAGATTATAATTCATTAACTGTACAAATTGCAAACGAGAATAAAAAGTTTAATAAAAATGAAATTAAATCTTATAGATTTATCACAAGAAATCAGATAAAATCTATAAAAGAATTTAAAAATCCAAACCCAATATATACTAAGTATTGTTATTTTCCATCTGCCTATATAACAGAAAAGGGAAATGTCAGTACAAATTCCCATTATTTTATAACAAGTAATTCAAAAATTGGAGTTCACGAAAATTTTGAAATTTCAGTTGGAAATGTATTTATATACAATGTCTTTTCTTCACTCACTTATTCTAAAAAAATAAACAATTCCTTCACTACTGGAATTTCTCTTATTGGCAGTATAAATCTACTAACTAACTTAAATGGGATTAATGAACTTAATAGTTGGGGAATGTTACCTAGAATCACTTACGGCGATAGATTTCAAAACACAACAATTGGTATGATAGGATATCACCTTCCTGTTTTACAGGAATTTTATTATGGTGGATATTTAGCAAGTCAAAAAAAAATAGCAGAAAGGTTTACCCTAGCAGGGGAAGTAGTTGGAATAACAGTAGACGGAATTCAATTAGGTCTAATAAATAATGTTATAATAAATTTTGCAAGAAATTTTAGAGAAAATTGGAGTTTCGGAATTACTGTTATCAGTGTTGAGGCAATAAACAATGCTTTAGGAATTGACGCAATTGTTCTTCCATATCTTGGACTGCAAAAAAAGTTTTAATTATTTAGAAAGTAGCACATAACCTTTCAAACTCTTTTCCTCACCTGATTGGCTATCTAC
>JAYNHP010000038.1:0-9348 GCA_038108155.1 Flavobacteriales bacterium
AACTACACTGGAACGAAGTCGTTTTTAGTCCTTGTTAGATTTCTTTTTAGCAAAGCATTATTTCTTTTCTTTTTAAGAACATTAAAATCATTAGGTTTGATTTTTAATGAAATAGTTTTAATATAATCATTAGGAAGTTCTCTACTTTGTAAAATAAATTTCTCATAAAGATTAAATAACCCTTTCTTAACTTGGGTTACTTTATATTTTCCAAAGAAAGCACCTATAGTAAAAAAAATATGGAAAGTATAAAATTATATGTTTTTTCATTCTAGGATAATAATTTTTCAGGATATACTCCGTTTTGAATATGCTTATTCAAAGTATCGATTGCCATTTGTTTGTCTTCTTTGTAGGTTACCCCAAACCAATTATCGTTAGTTGGAATAACTGTAAAAGATATTTCGCCAGCCTTAATTTTATCGGAAACAATATTAGGAATATAATATTCTGCAGTAGGGCTATTGCTATTTTCTTTCATGAAATTATGGAGACCTTCCTCAATATCTTTAAAAATAGAAGGATGAAAGCCCCAATAGTTCATAGAAACATAAGATTTTGGATCAACTTCTCCGCTAGGTTCGTTAGAACCAATATTATATTCTACTCTTTCGCCCTGTCTGGCTAATTTCTCTCTTTCATTAACCTCAATAAGGTTATTCTTTGAATCTACCTCACATACCCCGCGATTTACAGTGCCATTTTCCGAAAGCGTATTTTCTAGAATGTATCCCAGCATTGACATATTAGAAGGAGAACATTCATTGGATAAAAAGTCAGCCATAATTTTAAAAGAATTGGCTCCATAATAGTCATCTGCATTAATTACTGCAAAAGGTTCGTTGATTACATCTTTGGCCACCAACACCGCATGAGAAGTTCCCCAAGGTTTGGTCCTCTCTACTAAGCTTAGTCCTTCCACCTTAAAATTAACTGGCTGATAAACGTACTCAATTTTAATTCTATTATTAAAAGCATCAAAAATTTCTCTGAAAGCAGCATCAAATTCTTCTCTTATAACAAATACGATTTTTCCAAATCCTGCTTTAATTGCATCGTAAATAGAATATTCTATTATTGGCTCGTTGTTTGGTCCAATTCCATCAATCTGCTTTAGACCACCATATCTGCTGCCCATACCGGCAGCTAAAATTAAGAGTGTTGGCTTCATGTAAATATATTAAGCCCTTAAATTATAATAAATATTCGGTGTTAATGAAGTTTGAGTGGTTAGAATTTAAAAGATCTTGAAGAATTTTGTTATTGTATTCATTATCCTTGGATGCGACAAAGGTTCTAATGGAGAAAGATCTAAGCGCATCAAATACACTCAAAGTTCCAACGGCAGAATTTTTTCTTCCTGTAAATGGATAAACATCTGGCCCTCTCTGGCAAGAGCTATTTAAATTTACTCTACAAACCAAATTTGCTAAGGTGTCTATTAAAGGACCTAACTGTTTAACGTCTTGCCCAAATAAACTCACTTGCTGGCCATAATCGGAGCTGGCCATGGCATTTAAAGGTTGGTCAATATCTTTAAAAGAAACTATTGGAATAACAGGACCAAATTGCTCTTCGTGGAACAAATCCATGTCTTCGTTGACTGGATATAATATTGCTGGGTAACAGTAGTTAGGAGACATTTCACCACCTTTTTTATTCATTACTTTTGCTCCTTTAGAAGTAGCATCTTGTATTAACCCTTTAATATATTCTGGTTTTTGAACTTCAGGTAATGGAGTTAGAAAAGACCCATCTTCCCATGGCAAACCAAATTTTAGTTCATCCACCGCTTTGGAGAACTTGGCGATAAATTCATCTACTACATCTTCATGCACAAACAACACCTTTAAAGCTGTACATCTTTGTCCGTTGTAAGACAATGTTCCAGAAACACACTCTTTAATAGTAAGGTCCATATCCGCATCTTTCAGAACTATTCCTGGGTTTTTTGCTTCCAGCCCAAGGATTAATCTAAGTCTATTTTTGTTAGGATGTAAATCTTGTAATGCTACTGCTGAGGAACTATGTCCAATTAATGCAAGAACATCAATTTTTCCAGTCTTCATTATTGGAGAAGCGATTTTTCTTCCTCTTCCAAATAAAATATTTACTACACCAGGTGGAAATGCTTCTTTAAAAGCTTCAAGTAATGGAGTTATTAATAACACCCCTAATTTTGCAGGTTTGAAAATGGCTGTATTCCCCATAATTAACGCTGGTATCAATAGAGAAAATGTTTCGTTAAGAGGATAGTTATATGGCCCTAGGCAGAGGATAACCCCTAACGGGCCTCTTCTTATATGTGCTCTAATATTTCCTTCGGTATCAAATTTTGCACTTTTTCGGTCTAGCTTTTTGTAAGCCTCAATAGTGTCGTAGATATACTCTACAGTTCTATCAAATTCTTTTGCTGCATCTGTTGTGTTTTTACCAATCTCCCACATTAATAGCTCTACAATTTCCTCTCTTTTAGTAGCCATTATTTTCACAAATGTTTCCATACAAGAGATTCTCTCTTTAACTTTCATCGTTGGCCATTTTCCTTTGCCTCTTGAAAATGCATTTACTGCTGCATCTAAAGCTTTTATAGAAACATCTTCGTCTAAGTCTGGAACATTTCCAATTAAAGTTGGCCCCTCTTCACCATGTTTATTTTTAGATAAATAAATATTAGAAAATACTTCAGCACTCGGACCTGTCCAGTTGGTGATTTTTCCATCAATTAAATACTGCGTACATTGTACATATGGAACTTTTAATTCGTCAAAAGAATTCATAATTAAACATTTTGTTTAACAAATAAACAAAAAATTTAAACAAAAACCATATTTATTTAGTTGTTTCAATCTTATTTACCAATTTTTTATTGGTTATTTTTATTTTTATTTCAAAATTGTCCACTATGAAGAGCTTACCATTTTTTATGTTTTTAATTGTTTCTTTTTTACAATTCAATGGCCAAAATCCAGGGGATACCACCATTGTAGAAACCTTAGATTTTAACGATATTACCAAGCGAAAAGGGTGGTATATTTTTCCTTCAGACACCAACGAATACCACAAGATTTTAATGTATTATACACTAAAATGCGATGCTGCTACTACGCAAGATAATTATCCTTGTGGAGAATGGGACTATACTACTTACACAAGACTTTACAATCACCAAAATGTAAATAGCCCCTACTATTATTATAGAAATGCTAATCCTGAAACCATAAAATACAACAATCAACCTAAGTACGATGTCCATCAAAATTTGTCCTATAATATTTCTATAGATTTCACCATCTCCGAAAACAATTTTACCATTGGCACTGGCTCGGAGAACACTACAGAGCTGCTTAGTACCACTCAGAAATCTGGAAGAACTCAATACTTAATTCTTGCTTCTGATCTTCAAAACCAAGGGTTGTTTGCAGGTGACATTTCAAGAATGTCAATTGATTTTCAAAACCAGGGGGAGAGTCTAAAAAAACTTACCATTAGAATGAAGCAAACAACACTTTCAGAGCTTACTGACTCTATTTTTGAAGTAGATAATTTTTCTACAGTTTATAACAATTCTATTAACCACCATCCATCAGGCCCAACAACCTATAATTTCCTTCAACCATTTTTTTGGAACGGGTCAAGTAATATTGTTGTAGACTTTATTTTCTCATCTAATTCTACCAATACTAATTATACAACAGCATCGGATAGTGTAGGGGCTAATATAGGTATTGTTCAAGGCCACAATGGCCATTTAGATTTTAAAGACGACGACATTGTTGACATTCCGTCTTCAGTATTTGCCAACGTGGATAGTGCAGTTACCATTTCTTTTTGGTGTTATGGAGATGAAAATTTAATGCCCTTTAACTCCTATATTTTTGAAGGAAGAGATGCTAATGGATACAGAGTAATAAATTGTCATTTGCCTTGGAGCAACAGTAGAGTTTATTGGGATGCTGGAAATAATGGCACGGGTTCTTACGACAGAATACACGAATTAGCAAATATTAATGATTTTTCGGGCAAATGGAACCACTGGGCGTTTACCAAGGATATAAGTAGTGGAGAAATGAAAGCTTTTTTAAATGGAGAGCTATTTATGAGTGGAACTTCCAAAACTAGATCAATGGCAGGAATAGTAAAGTTTAGAATAGGAGGAAATGCAGCAGCTAATTTCAATGGGGTTTACGATGGTAAAATAGATGAATTTAGAGTTTGGAATAAAGCCCTGGACAACGTAACTATTAAGTCGTGGATGAACAAAACTATAGATAGTAGCCACCCCTTTTATTCCAATCTTCAGGCAGCGTATAATTTTGATGAAGAATCTGGCTTTACAGCTAATGACTACAGTGGAAACTCTAGAAATGGCACATTATTGGGGCTTCCAAAATGGGAAAATGCAAATTTATCTTTGAGGGGATTTGACCTTACTACTACTTCTAATCGACCAAAATTCACTTTCTATAAAGGTACTTACAATAGTCATTTAGATTCTGTACTTTTTTTGGATACTAATTATTATTCCCCTGTCAGTATTATTGAAACACTTCCCTATATAGATATGAATGTCACAGGTATTTCTAAAACCATGGTGGATACTATTTACGGCTATGAAAGTGGTTGGGGGTATACTTTTGACCCAAGTGGAAATAAAATAGACTCTTTAGATTTTGGCACAGACCATCAGCTAAACAATCAATACAAACAAGATATTCATCAAATTCAAAACTATGTGACCCCTTATGGCATAGGATTAAGTTTAGGTCCATTTGGTTTTAGATGGGTTTACGATGTTACAGATTACTTGCCATTATTTAAAGACACTTTAGAAATTTCTGCAGGTAATCAGCAAGAGCTAATTGATCTTAAATTTTTATTCATTCACGGTACACCACCAAGAGATGTATTAGATTTTAAAACCATTTGGAGAGGAGATTATGGACATGCTAATATTGCTAATGATGTTTCTATGCCACCAGTAGATGTTCCTTTGCTTTCTACAGCAAGTAATTTTAAAGCAAAAACAAGAACTACAGGCCATTGGTTTGGAGGATTTCAAAATTGCGCAGAATTTTGTCCTAAACTCCACCATTTGAAAGTAAACGGCACCAAACAGTTTGAATGGCTTAACTGGAAAGAATGTTCTGACAATCCAGTGATGGCTCAAGGAGGAACATGGCTTTACGATAGGGCAGGGTGGTGTCCAGGAACTTTTGCAACCACTTACGATCATGAAATCACTCCATTTATTTCGTCCGGAGACACTTCGGTAAATATTGATTATGGAATGGAAGTTACCAGTGGAGGAATGGAAGGAAATTATCGAACAACTGTACAGTTGGTTTCTTATGGAGACTTTAATTTTCAGAACGATGCTGGCATAACAGATGTTTTAGCACCTAACGATTGGGAATTCCATACTAGAATTAATCCTATATGTGACCAACCTCGAATCTTACTAAAGAATACTGGGGAGCAAGACTTAACATCAGCCCAAATTGATTATTGGATTTGTGGCGGTCCTCACGAAACTTTATCTTGGTCTGGGCAATTAGAATTTGACCAAGAAATAGAAATAGATTTACCAATTTCTAGTCAATCATTTTGGGACTACGCCCAGTTTTGTAAGGATTTTCATGTAGAAATTGTGCAAGTAAATGGTACTTCAGATGAATGCCTAGAAAATAACCATTACCATACTACTTTTGATGTTCCTCCAGTCTATCCAGAAGGAATTGTGCTTTGGACGAGAACCAATTTAGCGGCCAACGAAACCAAACTCTATATTCGAGATGTGGACGGCAATATTGTTTTTTCAAAGACTAATTTTCAAAGCAATACCTTACATAAAGATACTGTCAACTTAACCACCGGATGTTACCAGCTAGAACTGGACGACACGGGAGAAGATGGTTTAGATTTTTTTGCCAATAATGATGGTTCAGGCTTTTTTCAAATAAGAAAGACAACAGGAGCCCCGCTGGCTGGGTTTGAGTCTGATTTTGGAAAGAATATTATCCATTATTTTACGGTTGGTTACGGTCTTTCCATTGAAGAAAACACCAGCATGTTTGATTTTAAATGTTACCCTAATCCTGCCTACAACGAGCTAAATATTCAAACCAATGGCTTTGTTGATGATGTTCAGTTTGAAATATTTGACAGTTTTGGCAAACTTGTTTTCCAAGAAAAACAAATCCTTTCTAAACTTAACAACAAGAATTCAATCGATATTTCTAAGCTTAGTAATGGGATTTATTTTATTAAGGTTTCTGACTCTTACCACACAAAAACGCAACGATTTATCCACCAATAAAAAATCCTTTTTTAAAGTTTTAAATAATTGATTTTCATATATATATGATGTTATTGGATTCTTTTTATATTTATTTAATGCTTAATATTTTAACACCCTATTACCCTTATTTTGTTTAAATTTCATCTATGAAATCTACCCGTGTAGTATATATAATTTTACTTTTTATAATAGCTTCTTGTTCCAACTCCGCTATTGTTTCTAACCATTGGGCAAAATATGTAAATTCTAATCCCGAAAACACCAATCTCAGTTCGTCTTTAAATAAAAAGCCAGTTAATGCTATTAGATTAATTGAGTTTGAAGATAATTTTCCTAATAAAGACAGCATTATAATTGTAACCAAAACAGGGAAAACTTATAAGGGAATTGTTTCTAAATCTGACTATGATGGTTATTTTATAAAGGTGGAGAAAAACAGAGAAATCTATATAGGGAATTTTGAGATTAAATCCATTCAATTTATTAAGAATACCACGGTCACAAATATCCAATCTTTAGTCATTGACCCAACACCTGATACTATTATTCTAAAACCCACAATTTCTAAAGAAAAAGTAACTGAACCCACTAATAAAAGTTCGATAGAAAATGATATTTGGGACAATACCAATTCTGAGTTTGAAGTTTCTAATTCTGATACTCCTAAACCAGTGTCCCAAACTAAAGAAAAATCTAGAAAAAAAATTCAAGAACCATTTAGTGTAGCAAGTCTGATTGCTTTAATACTCTCTCCCTTTACTTTTGGCTTGAGTTTTTTGCTTTCTTTTATTTTTAGTGTTGTAAGTTTATCAAGAATTCGAAATAATCCTGAAAAATACAAAGGAAGAACATTGGCTAGAATTATTTTTAGTATTTGTTTAGCTGTGTCATTAATATTTGTAATTCTTATAGCTCTTATTATAGCACTACTTTAATAAGCAATTTATATTTTTTCACAAATCCAATCTCCAACTTCATTGGTTTTATAAAACCTTTCTCCATTAGAAGCCAAATCCTTGGTGACAATTTTTGATTTTAAAGACTCATTAACAGCATCTCGGATTGCACGTCCTTCTTCCATCAAGCCAAAAGCATCTTCAAACATCATTGCAGCAGAAAGGATGGTTGCTAGAGGGTTGGCTATATATTTACCAGCAACCTCAGGATACGACCCATGAATAGGTTCAAACAATGAAGTTTTTTCACCTACTGAAGCGGACGGCATTAAGCCCATGGAGCCTGAAATCACAGACGCCTCATCCGTTAAAATATCACCAAATAAATTTTCTGTGATTAAAACATCGTAACTATTTGGCCATTGAACCAAGCGCATAGCAACAGCATCAACAAATTCGTAGGAAACTTCTACTTGTGGAAAATCTTTTTCCATTTCTTGAACCGTTTCTCTCCATAGCCTAGATGTTTCTAGCACATTGGCCTTATCCACACAACAAAGTTTTTTAGATCTTTTCATAGCCATTTCAAAGCCTTTTTTCGCCAATCTTTTTATTTCTTCCTTGGTGTAAGAACAAATGTCATATGCTGTTTCTCCTCCATCTTTTCTCCCTTTCTCTCCAAAATAAATCCCACCAGTTAGTTCTCTTAAAAAAACCAAATCTGTTCCTTCAATTCTTTCTTTTTTTAATGGAGAATTATTAATAAGAGATGGAAAAGTAAAAGTAGGTCGAATGTTGGCAAACAATCCCAAATCTTTTCGCATTTTCAATAAACCCTGTTCTGGTCTTACTTTTGCTAATGGATTATTATCGTATTTTGGATCTCCAATTGCTCCAAAAAGAATAGCATCCGATCCCAAACAAATTTCATGGGTTTCTTCTGGGTAAGGATTCCCACAAACATCTATAGCTGCTGCTCCAACCAAACCTCTATTCCATGTAATATTATGGTCAAACTTTTTGGCAATTTTGTTACTCACAAGAACTGCTTGTTCTATGATTTCTGGCCCAATTCCGTCTCCAGGCAATAAAGCAATTTTTAAATCCATTTTTTAAGTTTTAAAAAAGAGTTTTTTTTGCAAAATCATTGATTTCATTTTTGATATTTAATAAATAATCAATGTCATCAAAACCATTCAATAAATTATTTTTTTTATAAGAACTAATTTCAAAATTACTAACTAAATTATTTTCTTTTACAGATACTAATTGAGAAGGAAGGTCTACCATAATTTCTGTATTAGGATTCTCATAGATAACTTCAAATAAGGTCTTTAAAATTGCTGGCTCAACTTTAACAGGAAGAACGCCAATATTTAAACAATTATTTTTAAAAATATCTGCAAAAAAACTACTAATCACACATCTAAAACCATAATCATAAATGGACCAGGCAGCATGTTCTCTAGAAGAACCAGAGCCAAAGTTTTTACCAGCTACTAAAATTTTTCCTTTATAGGTAGGATTGTTCAAAACAAAATCTTTAATTATGGTATCGTCTTGGTTATACCTCCAATCTCTAAATAAATTATCTCCAAACCCTTTTCTCTCAGTAGCTTTTAAAAATCTAGCAGGTATTATTTGGTCTGTATCCACATTTTCTATTGGAAGTGGAACAGCTGAACTTTTTAATATTGTAAATGGTTCGTAAGCCATAATTTAATCTATATATTTTCTGGGGTCTGTAATTTTTCCTGTAATTGCAGCAGCAGCCACCATTATTGGACTTGCTAAAAGTGTTCTTGACCCTGGACCTTGTCTACCTTCAAAATTTCTATTTGAGGTACTTATAGCATACTTTCCTGGTGGAACTTTGTCATCGTTCATCGCCAAGCAAGCGGAACAACCAGGTTCTCTTATCTCAAATCCAGCCTCTTCAATAGTTTTTGCTACTCCGTTTTTTCTAATTTCTTTGGCAACAAAATGAGATCCTGGAACAAGCCAAGCAGTAACATTTTTCGATTTTTGGTGTCCTTTGACAACCTTTGCAAAAGCGCTAAAATCTTCTGCTCTACCATTGGTGCAGCTACCTAGAAAAACAAAATCTATTTTTTTCCCTACCATGCTCTCTCCGCCATTAAACCCCATATA
>JAYNHP010000038.1:9448-17634 GCA_038108155.1 Flavobacteriales bacterium
GCTATCATTCCACCTCTTGCTCCCATCTCAATACTTAGATTACAAACAGTCATTCTTCCTTCCATAGACATATTGGAGAAAACAGTCCCAGAATATTCCACAAAATAACCTGTAGCACCAGACGTAGAAAGATTAGAAATAATAAATAGTGCAACATCTTTTGGAGTAACTCCTTTTTTTAAGACTCCATCAATTTTGATTCTCATTTTTTTAGGCTTCATTTGCATGACACATTGTGTTGACAAAACCATTTCCACTTCAGAGGTTCCAATTCCAAATGCTATGGCACCAAAAGCTCCATGAGTAGAAGTATGAGAATCTCCACAAACTATGGTTGCTCCAGGAAGTGTTATTCCATTTTCTGGCCCTATAACATGAACAATTCCATTTTTTTCATGTCCCAATCCCCAGTAGGAAATATTGTGCTCTTTGGTGTTTTTCTCTAAAGTTTTAAGCTGATTTGCAGACATTGGATCTTTTACTGGCAAGTGTTGATTTATAGTCGGTGTGTTATGATCTGCGGTTGCAAAAGTTCTATTTGGGAAAAGAACTTTGATATTCCTTTCTTTCATTCCCTGAAAAGCTACAGGACTTGTAACCTCGTGCACCAAGTGTCGGTCTATAAATAATATGTCAGGGCCATCACTCACTCTTTTTACAATGTGAGACTCCCAAACCTTATCAAATAAAGTAAGATTATTTTCCATTTTTCTTTTCCATTATTTTATATAGATCCTCATCGTGCAGAAGTTTTTTTTCGTCTGCTAAGGTTAAAAAATCTGCATAAATAGTTTCCATTTCAAATTTTGTCAGTTTGAACCCCAATATAGACAATCTATGCTTTAGTGCTGCTCTTCCGCTTCTGGCAGTTAAATCTATGGAAGACTTGTCAATTCCTAAATCAGAAGGATCAATTATCTCATAGTTTTCTCTGTGCTTAAGAAACCCGTCTTGGTGAATTCCAGAAGAGTGAGAAAATGCATTTTCTCCAACAATTGCCTTGTTTCTTTGTACGGGCATATTCATCATTCTACTCACTTTTTTACTCAACGCTAATATTTTTAAAGTATCAATTTCAGAATGTAAATTTAAATATGGATGAGCCTTAAGAATCATAATTATTTCTTCTAAAGAAGTGTTTCCTGCTCTCTCTCCAATTCCATTCATGGTGACCTCAACCTGTCTTGCTCCATTTTGAATTCCAGCTAAAGTATTGGCTGTTGCCAATCCTAAATCGTTATGACAATGAACAGAAAGGATTGCCTTGTCAATATTTGGGACATTATTTATTAAAAAATTAATTTTTGCGCCATATTCTTCAGGCAAAGTATAGCCAGTTGTATCCGGAACATTTATAACTGTGGCACCTGCCTTAATTACTTCTTCTACCATTTTTGCTAAAAAATTTTGATCTGCTCGACCAGCATCTTCGGCATAAAATTCTATATCGTCAAAATATTTTCTTGCGTATTTTACAGCAGAAACTGCTTGTGCCAATATTTTTTCTCTAGTAGAGTTAAATTTATATTTAATATGCATATCTGAAGCACCAATTCCGGTATGTAGTCGTTTTCTTTTTGCTTCTTTTAATGCCATTGCTGCAGTATCAATGTCCATTACTACCGCTCTACTGAGTCCGCATATTATAGATTCTTTTACATTTTTTGAAATTTCAGAAACAGAGTTGAAGTCACCAGGGCTTGAAACGGGAAATCCAGCCTCAATGACATCTACTCCTAGACTTTCTAGGTCTTTAGCAATTTCTACTTTTTCTTCTGTGTTTAATTGACACCCTGGAACTTGTTCACCATCTCTTAAAGTTGTGTCGAAAACATGTATTTTAGAATTATCCATATATTCCAAATATAGGACAAACTAGGTGTACTAAATACAATAACCTATTGTAGTTATTATCTCTTAGATGTTGATATCAGCTATATTTTGAAAAATCTATCATCACTAATTCCTTTATCGTCAATAAATATGTCAGCACCAAACTTAACACCAGTTCTTAGCGTATGAAATTTTACTCCCCAAGATTTTAATTGCTCCATAGTAAAGAAAAAATAATTCTTGCCGCTTACACACCCTCTTGCTGTGTCAATGAGAATGGTATGTCCGTCCTCATAAAGAGCATTTACAATCTTTATTCTGTCTTTTTTAGGGGTGGAATCTTTATAATTATTACCATCTGTATTACACAAAGTTCCATCTAAGTCAAAACAATAAACCATGATTTATATTAATTTTATTGCAAATATAAAACTATGAATTACAAGTGGTACTTTTTTTCAATTTTAGGACTTTTACTCATTGGGACAGGTCTTTGTATATTTGGTGAAGCGCTTATTAGAAAAATTAATCAAGAGAATTTTTTTTGGCATGGAACAACCGCATTAATTATTTTTAATTCGGGAATTTGTTTTGTCGGAGAGGCAATTTTTATAAGAAGAAAAAAGACTGGACAATAGATATTATTACTTTTACAATATGGACATATTAGATTTTGAAAATAGTACCTACAGCGTTAACCTAAGAAAGTTAACTAGAAAATCAAGGTTAGGGTTTGGATACCGTGATATAAAGGACATTACTATTCAAGATATCCTTATAATGAATAAGCACAAAGAACTTATTAAAATATATTTTGGGCTGGGCAAGATTAATTTTGTTGATGACATTTTAGATGAACTTGGCATAAGTGAAGACATGAGAATACCCAAACCGGGGAAAATTGCAGATTATGAGGAAAGAGACAAATTAGTCGCTAAAGCCCTAAAAGTTGTTAAAGAAAGAAAAAAAGAAGAGGTAGCTGCATTTAGAAAAATGGCCCAAGAGATGAGAGAGCAACAAAAGTTTGACGATTCTCCAAAATAATCCTAATTCAAATTTACCTTCCTTAAATAAGAGCCTTGTTTTGTGGCAATCTTTAGAATATAAATTCCTGTAGCTAAATCTTGTGTTCTCATAGTATTATTTCTAGAAAACTTAATAATTTGCCCATTCATATTAATTAATTCCAAGGATAGAAATATATTTAAATCTAAGTTGTCAATGATTATTTCATTATTTAAGGGATTGAGTCTTAATTCAAAATTTTCAGATTCGTAGTTTTTAGTGGAGTTAGCCGAAGCCCACTTGTCTTCTGCAGCTGGCCCATTCCAAATAAGGGTTGCTAAATAGGGGTTATCAATAAAAGGATTTCTATTTCCTTGAACATTGGCTATTGAATTATTTCTTGTCTCTTCAAATTCAGAAACAGGATCAGAGAAGTTCCAATTAAGAAAAACATCTGGCATGTCTCCATTTGGACTAAATAGTTGTGTCCCTACTCCAACACTGGTAGGCTCACATTGATTGGGATATCTTAAATACATGTACATAATTATTCTTGCAACATCTCCTTTCCATTCGTCCCCAGGGT
This sequence comes from Flavobacteriales bacterium, assembly GCA_038108155.1. Taxonomy (GTDB): domain Bacteria; phylum Bacteroidota; class Bacteroidia; order Flavobacteriales_D; family Parvicellaceae; genus MED-G20. The sequence goes on from JAYNHP010000038.1 coordinate 12,873, forward strand.
ACCAGTTGCCCTGGTTATTGGAAGATGAATTTCCATTTCCTGCATCGTACTTTTTATTGCTTCTGCTAGCATTGGTAGAATAGTCACAAGCTCTTAAATTATGAACATCTGTCCCTGCACCAGGAAAATTAGTCACAAGATTGGGAGAGGCCAAAGACTTAGGAAAAACATGCTCTCTATTCCAAAGACCAAAGCACGAACTTGTGTGACAAGAAAGTGACTTAGCCCTTGTTCTGTCGTTTTCTACAGATGCATCGTTGTCATTGTATCCATAAACTAAAAGAACTTTGGAAGTATCTGAAGAAAAACCATCTGAGACCTTAATTACATCCCATGTATCAATTGAAACGGAAGAAGTGTATTCTACTTGTGTTTGGTGGGTCGTTGATATTAGATTAGACAACTCATTTTTAAGTTGATCACCTATTAAATTTAGATTAATATTCTGGTAATAAGAAGGTATTTGCCCTCTTGATACAGAGAAGCAAAAGAAAATAAACATAAATTTTAATAAATATCTCAAAATATAATTTTAATTAAAATTACTAAATACTTTTCTTACTAGGGTTACTCGTTTATTAAAGATTTATAATATCCTTGTACTCTGCGACATTAAAGCCACTTTCTTTTACTTTTTTAAAGGCATCACTATTGGCATCTAGCAATGGATTAGTATGGTTCAAATGAATAAAATTAATTTTAGATTTTTCAGAATTTTTTTCCTTTTTAAAAAGGGCCATTGTCTCAATGATAAACGGGTGAGGAATTTCAGAAATGTCTCTATTGTTTACTTCCTTACTATCGTAAAAAGTCCCATCTAAAAGTGCAAAATCTGCTTTCTTAATTTCATGTATTAAATTTTTATTCCACTTCCCCCATTTATCAATATCTGGAATAAAAAGAACTGATTTTTCTGGGCCATTGATTTTAAACCCTACCGTTTCAGAAAATTCATCTCTGTGAGGAACTAAAAACGGAGTAATCGATAGATTATTGGTCAGTTTAATTTCTTCTTGATGGTTTATATTATTGATTTTAATATTATTTAATTTAAATAACTGACTCCATGGACCATTTTTAATTAAAAAACCTTTCATTCTAGTCATGGCAAACACAGGAACAGACCTGCTATTATAAGATTCTTTTCCCAAATACATTAACCCTGTGTAGTGTCCAATATGTGCATGGGTTAAAAAAATACCATCAGGACTTTTAGCATGTTCAAATCCTGAAGTTATCTTTAGTTCTCTACATTGAGCTATAAAATCCGGGGAAGCTTCGACAAGCCAATATTTTTTTTCTAAAGGATCTACCAAGCCAAGACTAACGACTTTTCTATTTGGTTCAGGATTTTCAAATAAGCCAATACAACAAGGTTTTTCACAGCCCATGTGAGGAGAGCCAGCATCTTGTACTGTTCCAAGAACTATGATATATGGGAGGTTGCCTTTTTGAGAATAAGAAAAAGAGAAAATAAATAAACAGACAAATAATAATCTTGGCCCCATAAAATCAAAAGTAGATTCTACAATTTAATAATTTTATGGGTAGAAGATTTCTCTAAATGGTTAATTTTAATAAAATATGTTCCGCTTTTTAAACTTTCCCAAGAGTAATTATTTATATCCTCTTTACAAGAAAACAATTTAATCTGCTTGCCAAGAAAAGTGTATAAATAAGCACCAGAAATAGGTAAATTGTCCTTGAATACAAAAGAAATATGATCTTGGTAAGGCATAGGATAAATTGACAAAGGAGAAGTTTCTTCAATAGGGTTTAAAACGGTAGGACTAGCCTGGTAAACTCTTACATAGTCAACTTCCATTTTGCTAGAGTTAAAAAAAGGATCTATAGAAAACCAACTACTTCCCATAGCAATATTTAGTAGAAGGTATTGGTCTTGAAAATAAGGCCAGTTTGCAATATTCTTCGGCTGTGGATTATATTCATAAAAAACTACACTATCCAAACTGAACTTTATTTCGTTTTCTGTCCATTCCATTGCATAAAGATGAAAGTTGTTGGCAACATCTGAAGCCATAATTCCACCATGATTGATAGTATTTCCAGATGAAAAGCTGTTATGTAATGCACTTTGTATATAATTTGGATTGTGTCCCCAGTGTTCCATAATATCAATTTCTCCACACGCAGGCCAACCTGTTGTTCCATAAGTAGAGGCCCAAAATCCGCCATTCTCAGTTATATTTTTTCCTAAAGTCCATATTGCTGGCCAAGTTCCTTCCCCGTATGGTAATTTTGCCATTACTTCAACTCTTCCATAAGTAAATGCAAATTTTGAATTTAATCTTGCAGACGTATAGTTTTTGGTAACCCCTTGGTCCGAATAAACTTCTTTTCTGGCAACAATATTTAAAAATCCATTATTTACATAAGAATTAGTGATTTCGTCAGTATAATGTTGTTGTTCACCGTTCCACCAGCTAGTTCCATTTGGTAAAAGTGTCTGGTGGAACCATTTATTATCATTAACTGCACCAGAGCCATTGAATTCATCGGCCCAAACTAAATTATTAAAGACAGGATTAAATTGAGAAAATATGGACCCAACAGAAAAAAGTAAAAATGATACTGGAAAAAACTTATTAAACATTCCTTTAAATTTACAACTTAAAACTAAGTAAAAAAAAAGGGAAGTTTAATACTTCCCTTAAAAATCAATGTTTCTAAAAACCTAGGCCTTGCCCAAGATTCTAAACATCCCAGTTCCGCATGATGGACATTTACCTTTCATGGCTTTTCTCCCATTTTTCATAACAACTTCGTTAGCGTCACTAATCTCTTTTTTACTCTTACATTTTACACAATAACCTTCCATAATTATTTATTTAAATTTTAATTGTTTTAAAGATAGAATTTATTTAGAGGTAGACAAAAAATATCAGAGGAAACTTAAATATTTACCTCTAAAAAACACATAATTATTTTAAATAACACTCCTTTTAATACTAATTTATAATCCTAAGCTGTTCTTAGTAATAAAAACAGATTGCAGTGTAAAATCAAAATACAATTATCACTTTTTTACCTTATTTGGCTGAGTTTTTGAGCTATAAAAAGCTAATCCAATTAACACAAATTGAATAGGGAGCCTAACCCAAGACGCAAAAAAACTAGAAACGCCAATTGCTTGTTGAGCATCCTCACTAAATGCCAAATATATATTTGCAGGATATACAGCTATTAATAGTAATATTATTCCCCAAGAGGCATAAAAGCGTGTTTTTTTAATAATAATTCCGCATCCAAATAGTATTTCCAGAACCCCACTAACATATACGGATTCTTTATGCAAGGGAAAACTTGGAGGCATAATTTTTAAAAAAAATGAAGTATCTACAAAATGTTGAACTCCCACCCAAACATATCCTAACCCCATTATATAAATAAAAAGAGTTTTTAAGTTCATTTTCTTTGCCTCTTTCTTCTTTTAGTTTTTAGCATATTTACATCTAATTTTCTAAGTTTGGGCACTTGACTTTGTAGGATACTAATTGGTTTAAATTTAATGAGCCCATAAGGGACTCCTTCTTTAATGGCTAAATTATTAGTATTAAGATGGGCTCTTGTATTGTCTAAAAAAGTTTTCATTTTCTGAAAATCTTCTTTATTTGAAAAATATTTTTCGTTGTAAATTGGTCTTGCACAAGGCAAGATCTGAAAATGATATTTTTCCTTTTCAATAAATTTATGAACCCAAACAGGGATATACTCTTTTCTAGAAATCAGAACATTATTGTCAGTTTTTTGAAAAGAAAGTCTAAACATTGCTCCACCATCTTTTCGCTCTGCACGCTGGTTAGAAACAAAATTCCCAAGGGAAAAAACTGTTAAAAATTCATGATTATTTTCTTTGCTGTACACCATTGGCTGAATTACGTGAGGATGCGAGCCGATAACTACATCTACTCCTAAATCTTGAAAAAAACGATTGTATTTTTTTTGATAAGAGTTTGGAAAATCTTTATATTCATATCCCCAGTGCACAAAGACTATCAATTTATCTAAGTCTTTGTTTTTAGCATTTATTACATCTTTCTTAATTAAAACGGAGTCCACTAAATTTACATAAACAGGGTCGGAAAAAGGCAATCCATTAGTGCCATAGGTATAATTTAATAATCCAACTTTAATCCCCTCTTTGGAGAGTACCAATAAATTATTCCTCTCTCTCTTGTTTACATCTTTAAAGGTCCCTGTATGTAAAATTTTTAAACTGTCTAGCACATCTAAAGTTCTGACAATACCCTTGTTTTTTCTATCGCAGGAATGATTGTTTGCTGTTACCAAGACATCCATTCCGCTGTTTTTACAAGCTACAGCCAATTCATCAGGTGAGCTGAATTGAGGATATCCCTTGAAAGGCTTACCCGCAAGAGTTACTTCCAGATTTCCAATTGCAAAATCTACGGAAGAAATTATATCCTCTAAAGGGTTAAAAACTTCTGAATATTCGTATTGCTTTTTATTTTCTTGCCATGCTGATTTTATCTGAGGACCATGGCCCATAATATCTCCCATAAACAAGAAACTAATTTCTTGAGAGTTTATAGAACTAGACCATAAAAAACAAAGAAGGAATAGGTAGATAAATTTATATAATGAGTTAAGCATCTTTGTCGTTATAGCACCTGTGGGTTTCTTCTTCAATTTGTTGAATAATTTCATAGAGTTCATCTTTTATATTGTCAAGATCTGCCCCATTATTTATTGCAATAAATTCTTTGACCTTTTCTAATCT
>JAYNHP010000039.1:0-16553 GCA_038108155.1 Flavobacteriales bacterium
GCTCAGATGCTGTTATGAAAAACAAATCCACCACTATGTATGGTAATATTGTTGCTCTTGACGAGTCTTTTTTGAAAGAAGATTTACTTTACGTTGGAACAGATGATGGATTAATTCATGTTAGTGATAATGCAGGTGGAACATGGAATAAATACGATAATTTTAAAGGAATTCCACAAAACACCTATGTCAATTCTTTAGTTGCTTCTAAGCATAACGCAGATAGAGTGTATGCGGTTTTTAACAACCATAAAAAAGGGGATTTTAATCCATATGTAATGATATCTAACGATAGAGGAAAAACTTGGAAATCTATTGTTTCAAATCTTCCAAAGAGAGGTTCTGTTTATGATATTGCCGAAGATCATAAAGACGAAAATTTATTATTTGTAGGTACAGAATTTGGTGTTTTCTTTACTTACAACTCAGGAAAAGAATGGAAACAATTAAAAAATGGTTTGCCTACAGTTGCAGTTAGAGATATAGAAATTCAAGAACGTGAGGATGATTTAGTTTTAGCAACTTTTGGTAGAAGTTTTTATGTTTTAGATAATTATTCTTCTTTAAGGCAATTAAAAAACAAGTTGAATGCAAAAGCTCATATTTTTCCTATTAAGAAATCTCTCATGTACATAGATTCTAGACCATTAGGAAATAGAGGTAAAGGCTCTCAAGGAGAATCCTATTTTACTGCTAAAAATCCCCCTGTAGGTGCGGTTATTAAATACTTTTTTAACGATACTTTAAAAACTCAAAAGCAAATAAGACAAGCATTAGAGAAGAAGAAAATTAAGTCTAAAGAAGATATTGAATATCCAACACTGAAACAACTAAAGATTGAAGATAAGGAAGAAAAACCATACTTACTTTTCACCATATACGATTCTGACGGAAATGAAATTAGAAAGATGATAGAGTCTCCAAAATTAGGTCTTAACGAATTGGTTTGGAATTTTCGTTTAACACCACAAACAAATATTTCGCTAAAAACTTCTCAACCTGGAAGATATTCTGAAGCTAGAAATGGCCCACTGGCTCTTCCTGGAAAATATTTTATTTCTATGCATAAAGTAGTTAATGGTAAATCTACTTTGATGGTTGAAAAGACGCCTTTTGAGTGTGCTTGGTTAAATGATTTATCTACTCCTACAGAAAATAAAGAAGGATTATTGGCGTTTCAATTAAAAGTAGATAGGTTAAGAAAAGCTATTGATGCTTCTGGCGAAGTACTAGATAAAGATAAGAAAAGGTTGAAGTTTATTAAAGCTGCAATTAAATCTTATCCAAACTTAGATATAACGTTGCTAGAAACTATTTCTAGCTTAGAAGATACCATTGACGGAATTAATATATTGCTCTATGGAGATCCTTCTTTAAGTAGTAGAGATATTGAACAAAAAGAATCTATTGCTTCGAAAGTTGGTATAATTATTTGGAATATGTGGAGAAGCAGATCTAATCCTACAAAGACTAATGAAAAGCTCTACCAAATAGCTTCCTCAGACTTTGAAAAACTCATTATTGAAATTCAAAACTTAGATAATTCTATTAAAGAAATAGAAAACTATTTGGAAAAGAAAGAAGTTCCTTTTACGCCTGGTAGAGGATTAATTTTAAATTGGAAAAAAGAATAACTAAAAACCAGTTTTAGAATAATTGTTGTATTTCTTTGGGTCAAATTCGTACAATATCGCTTTTCTTCCTCTAGAATTTCTTTGTACTTTTTTAACCTCTCTTAAGAAATCCATTTCTAAAATTCTTCTTCTGAAATTTCTTTTGTCAAACTTCTTAGATAAAAACGACCCATACAATCCTTCTAATTCTTTCATAGTAAATTGATCTGGCAATAAGTTTTTCCCCAGGGGTCTGTATTTCATTCTTCTTTTGATTCTTTTAAGACCCATATCAATCATTTCATTGTGATCAAAGGCTAGTTCAGGATTGCTTTCTAGATTTATAAATTTGGCATTATTTTCAACATTTAATACAACACTATCTTTTTCCAAATTTATTAGGCCATAAAATGAAATATCGATAAGTCTACCTTCAGGATGTCTATAAACTTGTCCAAAGGCATTTAACTGCTCAACATAAATTTTATCATTTCCTATATTTTCTTTAAGAATTTCTGAACAAACCTCTTCTAATGATTGATCATATTTCATCATTTTATTTGGAAGTATCAACGCATTTTTAAAAGGTTGCTTTTTATTAACGACTGTTAAAATTTTTTTTTCACCACCATCGTAGCAAAATAAACTTATACTTACGGAAACTCCGATTTTACTAAGGTCATTTAAATTATCCATTATAATAAGTGTAATTAAAACACTAAGGTAGTTAATTTATTATTCCTGAGCCAATTAGTTCATCATTTTTATACCAGCTTATAAATTGTCCTGGACTTATTCCTCTTTGAATTTCATTAAAGGAAACTTTTAAACCGTACTCATTGGATGTAATTGAACAAGGGGTTAATTTTTGACGATACCTAATTCTAGAGTCATAAACAGTAGGAGTGTCCTTGTCTATTTTTAAATCTTCTCTTATCCAATGAATATTTTCTTTATTCACAGTTAATCCATTTCTGTATAATCCAGGATGATTTTCTCCTTGCCCCACATATATAATATTCTCTTTTACATCTGTCCCAATAATAAAAAGGGGCAGAGGAAATCCTCCGATATTCAAACCCTTTCTTTGTCCAATGGTATAATAATGGGCACCATTATGTTCTCCTATTACTTTGCCCATAGAACTAGTGTACTTAAAACCTTCAAATTTATTGGTAATATTTTCTTTGTTATAAATTGAATTATTAGAATCAATTTCAATAACTCTCCCAGTTTTTGGTTTTAAAAATTGTTGTAAAAAAATCGGTAGTTTTACTTTTCCAATAAAGCAAAGTCCTTGAGAATCTTTTTTTTCTGCGGTATTTAATCCAATTTCTTTAGCTAATTTTCTAACCTCTTTTTTTTGCATATCTCCAATTGGAAAAAGAGTTTTACTTAATTGAAATTGATTTACCTGACATAAAAAATAGCTTTGGTCTTTTGTGGTATCTTTTCCCGCCAAAAGTCTTTGAATTTTTTCCCCGTTAATTATTACCTCTTCTTTTCTGCAATAATGTCCAGTTGCAACAAAATCTGCTCCAATTTCAATGGCTTTTTTTAAAAACAAATCAAATTTTATTTCTCTATTACAAAGAATATCTGGATTAGGTGTTCTCCCATTTTGATATTCTAAAAACATATAATCTACTATTCTCTCTTTATATTCCTTACTAAAATCAATTACTTGAAACGGTATTCCTAAAATTTCAGCTACTTGTAGAGCGTCGTTACTGTCTTCTATCCATGGGCAATCATCGTCAATAATCACAGACTCATCGTTCCAATTTCTCATAAATAGTCCAATGACATTATATCCTTGATTTTTTAGGATATAGGCAGCTACACTTGAATCAACACCTCCAGAAAGTCCTACAACAACTGTTTTCATTTATCAAAAGTAAATAGAATTCATCTTTTGTCCTAACATTGATTTTTGTTAAATTAAATTTATCTTTATTGCTCATAAAATTGAATGAATTCAAACTTTCCAAATTTATTAAAACCACTTGATTTAGGATTTACCACCTTAAGAAATAGAGTTTTAATGGGTTCAATGCATACGGGTTTAGAAGAAGTTAAGAATGGGTATAAAAGAATGGCAGCTTATTATGAGCAAAGAGCAAAAGGTGGTGTAGGATTAATTGTTACCGGAGGCATTGCTCCAAATTTTAGAGGCTGGGTTTCTCCATTTTCAAGCAAACTAACTTCTAAAAGAATTGGAAGAAAACATAGATTAATAACAGAAGCTGTTCATAAATACGATACTAAAATTTGTATGCAGATTTTACATGCTGGAAGATATGGTTATCACCCATTTAATGTTTCTGCAAGCAATATAAAATCTCCAATTTCAAAGTTTAAAACAAAAGCTCTTTCAGAAAGTGCAATTCAATCTACTATTAATGATTTTGTTAGATGTTCAAAACTTGCTAAATATGCTGGTTACGATGGAGTTGAAATCATGGGTTCTGAAGGATACTTAATAAATCAATTTATTGTTAAAAGAACTAATAGAAGAAACGATCAGTGGGGTGGAAGCTACCAGAATAGAATTAAGTTTCCATTAGAAATAGTAAGGAAAATAAGAAAAGAGATTGGTAAAGAATTTATAATAATTTTCAGATTATCTATGCTGGATTTGGTAGAAGGAGGAAGTACATGGGAGGAGGTAGTTCAACTGGCAAAGGAATTAGAAAAAGTAGGTGTTAATATTATCAATACTGGAATTGGATGGCACGAGTCTAGAATCCCAACCATAGCAACTATGGTTCCAAGAGGAGCTTTTAGCTGGGTAACCAAAAGAATGATGGGAGAAGTAGGTATTCCACTAATCACTACCAATCGTATAAATACACCAGAAATAGCAGAAAAAGTACTTGCTGATGGACATGCAGATATGGTATCTATGGCTAGACCATTTTTAGCAGATCCAGAATTTGTAAATAAAGCAATTGAAAACAAGTCTGAAGAGATCAATACCTGCATAGCCTGTAACCAAGCATGCTTAGACCATGCTTTTAAAGGAAAAGTAGCCAGCTGTCTTGTAAATCCTATTGCATGTCATGAAACAGAAATTATTTTAAATAAAATATCTAAAGTAAAATCTATTGTAGTTGTTGGAGCAGGCCCAGCAGGCCTTGCCTATGCAACAACTGCTGCCAAAAGAGGACATAAAGTAACTTTGATAGAAAAAACTAATAGTATAGGTGGCCAATTTAATATGGCTAAAAAAATACCTGGTAAAGAAGAATTTCATGAAACTTTAAGATATTTTCAGGTAATGCTTGAAAAGTATAAAGTAGATATTAAACTAAATACAACTTTTGATTCTTCTATGGCTGACAAATATGACAAGGTGATTTTAGCTACGGGTATAATCCCTAGAAAACCTAAAATCAAAGGTATTGATCATTCAAAAGTAGTAGGTTATATAGACGTATTGAATAATAAAGTCAATATTGGCTCTTCTGTAGCTTTGATTGGTGCTGGTGGAATCGGTTTTGATGTAGCTGAATATTTATCTCATAATGGAGAACCCACATCGGCAAATACTTCCTTATTTATGAAAGAGTGGGGGGTAGACATGAATTTCTCCTCCAGAGGAGGAATTGAAGGAATAAAACCTCATATCTCAAAACCAGAAAGAAAAATTTATCTATTACAAAGAAAGAACGGCAAAGTAGGAGCTGGATTAGGAAAAACAACTGGTTGGATTCATAGATTTTCTCTTAGAAATAAAGAAGTTAAAATGATAAACAATGTGGAGTACAATAAAATTGACGAAAAGGGTCTCCACTATACTAGAAATAATAAAGATTTTGTTTTAGAAGTAGATCATGTTGTTATTTGTGCAGGCCAACTAAGTAATAATTCAATTTTTGAGTCTTCTAAGGCCATAAATAATAATACAGAAATTATTGGTGGTGCTTTTCTTGCTTCAGAACTAGATGCTAAAAAAGCAATTGATCAAGCTGTTAGAAGTGCAGCTAAGGTTTAAAACAAGCCGTACCTTAATATACTAAATAACGCTCTAAACCCATCTCTCCATCTTATCTTTTTACCTTCATCTACAGTTCTAGGATTATAGGTAATAGGAACTTCTTTCCATCTAAGACTTTTATTTTTGGCGAGTTTTGCAGTTACTTCGGGATCAAATGCAAAACGGTTTTCCTTTAAATCTAATTGTTTGAAGATTTTTGTAGGAATAAGTTTGTAACAAGTCTGCATATCTGTTAGTCTTACTCCAAAACAAAAATTTCCTAAAGCTGTTAGTAGTTTATTGGCAATCCTATTTAAAATAGACTCTTTTTTCTTTTTTTTACTATTAATAAATCTAGAACCATAAACAATTTCAGCTTCATCTTTTAAAACGGGTCCCAATAAATCGTTTATTTGTTGAGGATCGAGTTCTAGATCTGCATCTTGAATTATACAATAATCCCCGGTTACTATTTCAAGTGCTTTTTTAATCGATCCACCCTTACCTAGATTTAAATCATTTTCAATAAAAGTTATTTTGGAGGAACTCTTTTCCTTTATAAATCTTAAAATTTCTTTTTTGCTGTCGTCTATTGAAAAGTCATTTACTACAACTATTTCTTTTTTAATATCATTTTTGATAATTAAATTATTAACGGTATCTAACAATTCATAGATCGTAAGCGATTCATTAAAAACAGGTATAATAATTGAAAGAGATTTAATCAAATGAAGATTTATTAATATCTAATATTTAATTTTTGGTAAATAAAATGCATTAACCAAGCTGGGCCAATTAATAAAAACTGAACATCTTTTAGAAAAGAAGGTTTCTTCCCTTCAATTTCATGTCCTATAAATTGAATAATCCATGAAACTACAAAAATAGATACCGAAACCATCCACAAAGAAACATTTAAATTATTTATAAGAATTTGGTTTTCTATCCAATTAGTTAAGAAAAGACAAAATACGGAGAAAAGTGCCATTCCTACAGTTAACTTAGGAGATAGCATAAGGTAATATATAAATACAAATACAATAGAAATAGTAGCCCAATTGATGTACTTGTAATTATCAATGGTTAGGTTCTCTAATGGACCAAGAGGAATACACCAAACTAAAGCTACAATACTAAAAAATATGGAAGGTACACATAGCCAATGTATTAATTTATTGGTTTTATTTTGGTGACTTTCTCCATATTCAGCTATTAATTTTTCAATTTTTCTCATAATACATCCAAATAATTTTCAAAGTTTTTTTAAAAAACCATTTACTAGACTAGCTAGAACTACAAATTAAATTTATGAAAAATAAATAGACTAATTTGATTCTGAAAACTTAATTGGTAACAACAATTTTTTCAGTATAGGTTTTGTCAATTGTTTTTAATTGAACAAAGTAAACGTTTTTAGATAAATTACTTACATCAATAGTTTCTTTAAACTGTCCCAGAAAATCTTTTCTTTCATTAAAGTATACAACCTGTCCCAAACTATTAATCATAGTTATTTCAATATCTTGTCGTGTACTAAGTAAAAAGACCAATTCAAATTGGTTAGTAGCTGGATTCGGATATACCTCTAGCTGATAATCTTCTTGCTGGTAGATAAACAAATCTGAAAGTACCTGACATGAACCAATGTTTATATAAAGCTTGTATACTCCGTTAGATGGATTGTAAATTATACTATCGTTGGAAATAGGTTGTCCGTTTGCATACCATTGGTATTCAACTTCTCCTGTTGCTCCACTGATATTTGAAATTAATTTTTCTCCTACATTTTCAATTGAAACATCTATAGCATTGTCGCAAGTTGTAAAAAAAGCTTTAAAGTTATAGTTAGCATTTAGATTTGCTCCTATAATTTCTGCTTGTTCAAGATCTGTTGCTGTAATAGCATTGTTCTCCCAGTGAGAAAAAGTAAATCCAGAATCTGGAATTGCAGTAATATTTACTGGACAACCTCCATGGTAAACACCACTCCACGGATAATTTTCAGGTGTAACAGTACTAATATTTATTTTTCCAGAGCTTGGTGGGGAAACGTCTAGTTGAATATTTTTTTGTCCTTGAAGGTTTAAAGATTGATTTAAATGTATTCTAGCGGTATTAATCCTAGCTGTATTATAGTTTGATATATTGGTTAAGGCGTTGTTCCATTGAGAAAACGAATTTAAACCACCTCCTTGATTTGCCCACAAATTTATATGGTCTGGAATTGCAGAGGAAATTTGATTTTTCAACCCATTAGAAACTTGGTTAAAATTAATTGGCTGAAATATTGTATTAATTAAATCGTTGTATCTATTTGCAAATTGACACTTGAACTCGTTATTTAATAATATTCGATTAAAAATTTGAGAATGTTGGCTGCTAACAGCTGGAAATCTTGCGTAGTTTAAATAATTGTCGTAGATGTTTTGACCAAAATAACCAAAAGATGCATCTGTATCATAAAGTACATATCTCCATTTTCCTCCAGTGGTATCCGGCCTCCAAATTTTTACATTATTTAATCCCCAAGCAATTCCCATCCAGTCCATATTTTGAATATAGGTTTGAGTAATGAAATAATCTATATAATTGTCTTTGTCAAATCTAGATTCAAACAATGGCAAAAACGAGCTGTCATTTACTGGTGTTCCCATTAATAAATCGTATGATTTCAAAAAATGATCACTTGTTCCAACCAATGCACTGTCTCGGTTTAAAAGATCTACTTTATCGCTACTTATTCCATGGTTACTTTCTACATAATGTTCGTCAATTTTTTCTCTTATTCCATACAATCCCCAATACTCTCCATTTAGATAGACTATAGCTGGTTCGTATCCCATTCGGTCTATATTGGTTGTTTGGACAACTCTTGAAATTATCCCATCTTGAACTCTGTCGTTCCATCCATGCTGTCCTCCATTTCTTAAATTGAAATTGTTATACTCTGTAATATTAGATTTTCCGGGTATTAATGGATAGCCAATGCTTCCTTTGTAAATGGACTTAGAGTCAATTCGAAATGATTTTTGTGGTTCTGCTCTTGACCATCCTCCATGGATTTCTAAATCCACCTGACTTTCAAATTGTTTTACTCTATCTTTATTAAAAAACTCTATTCTAGAAAATTTTGACCATGGCTGCCAGAAGTTACTTCCAAAATGTGGGTAATTATTCACATCTGCATTTGGCCCCATTACATAAATTCCTGTATTCCAATCCCACAAATTATCATAATCTGTTATTATAGAAAATACAGGTAAATTGTGGTTTAGCTCATTGATAATAAAGGTTCTATCTGAAACTTCGCTGGGAATATAATTAGAATTTGCAAACGATCTAGCACTAAAGACAGTGGATGAATTGAAAGATAATGAAGAGTTATAAATTGGATCATTTTCATCTGGTATGTCTCCGTTAGTTGTATAACGAATAGTATTTACAGAATTGTTTATTGAGACATTTACCAAATTGGTATACCATCCTGATGGTGGATTTATTACCGGTTTTTCTAAGATTCCAGCATAACAGGTACTATTGTTATTGGTAAGGCTAGGAGTTGGGGAATTAAAATAACACCAATTATTGCTTATGTCTGGCATTCTTCCATAAGAAAGCCCGTTGAACAAATCGTTTGGGACAGAAATACTATCTGAAATATTTCCAGATGTATTGCTTATTATAACAGTTTCTCCATTGGAAAGTTTAAAATTTGAATGCATATGGATGGTAGGTGGTATTAACCAACTTGGCAAACTCTGATAATTAAGGTTTGTACTGATAATTCCAGCAGAAAGATAGAAATTACTACTTAAATCAGAGGAAGTATAACTAGAATTATGTACTTGAATTGCCAATAAATTATTTCCCTGAACTAAAAGATCCGAAACATCTTCGAAACTGAATAATTTATATTCAGGAATTCCTCCAGAATACAAAACTGCTTCGTGGTTGTTATTGGTTATAGTATTAAAACTAGGGAAAAAAGTATTGAAGTTATTGGATCTCATGATTTCAGTTCCATTTAAATAAGCAACAAATCCATCGTCGTAATCAGCATGAAGTGTAAGATGAGAAATGTCATTAATATCTTGAATATCAAAGGTTTTTCTTAAGTAAACAGAAATTGTATTGGAGGCAATAATAGTATTGTCGTCGTTGTCTCCATACCCAAATCCCCCTTGGCCTACTAGCCAGGATTGATCGTTGAAATTATTGGTATTCCAGTCATCTGAAATACTAGAACTTCCTAGAGAGTATCTCCAGTCTTCCTCCGCTTTTACTAATGATTCCCAATGATTGGGATAATTTGAAGATGATTTTCCAGATGCACAAATAATCAGTTTTTCATTAGGGGAAATCACATAATTTGGAAATTGCCATTTATCAAGATCTCCTTGTTCATCACTCAAATAAAAATTATCTAAATTAAATGATGTATTAAGAGAATTGGTAATCTCTATCCAATCTGTATTTTCGCCATATTCATCTAAATATCCTTTATGGGCACTTATTTCATTGATAACAATTTGACCAATTATATTGGCTGGATTTAAAAGATAGATTAGTAAGAAACTAAAAAATATTTTTTTAAAAATCATCCCTAAATATATTATAATTAAATAACTTTTTTATTGAAAGTGATAACTAGAATATTTAAAAAAGATTTTAAAATTACTATTAAAGTTGAGTGATCAAATTATTTTTTTCATATTGGTCATAGAATCTCTTAATTTTTTTCCAATTATTTCAATAGGATGAGCTCTGATAATTTCATTCACCTCTATTAGTTCTTGATTGTCTACTTCATTAGAATAAGAATATTTTTCTCCAATTATTTCCTTAGAAACTTTTTTAAAAAAATCTCCCAGTAGTGGTCTACATGCATGGTCGAATAAATAACAGCCGTACTCTGCTGTGTCGGAAATTATTCTATTCATTTCGTATAATTTTTTTCTAGCAATAGTATTGGCAATTAATGGAGTTTCATGAAGTGATTCATAGTAAGCAGAAGCATCTTTGATTCCTGCATCCGTCATTGTTTCATAGGCCAATTCCACACCAGCTTTTACCATTGCTACCATCAATAATCCATGATCAAAATATTCTTGTTCTGATATATGACTTTTGGATGGATTAGTATTTTCAAAATTGGTTTCTGCAGTTTTAGCTCTCCAGGATAACAAATTTTTATCCTCATTTTTCCAATCTTCCATCATAGTACTTGAAAAATCGCCAGATAAAATATCGTCCATGTGTTTATGAAATAAGGGTTTCATAATTTGTTTTAGTTCTTCAGAAATTTTAAATGCTTTAATTTTAGCTGGATTTGTTAATCTATCCATCATATTGGTAATTCCACCATGTTTTAATGCTTCTGTAATTGTTTCCCAACCATATTGAATAAGTTTGGATGCATAGCTAGATTCGACTCCCAACTCTATCATTTTATCAAAACAAAGTATAGAACCCGTTTGTAAAACACCACATAAGATAGTTTGTTCCCCCATTAAATCTGATTTTACTTCTGCTATAAATGAGGATTCTAGTACTCCAGCTTTATCTCCTCCGGTTGCAACTGCGTATGCTTTTGCATATTGAAGCCCTTTTAGAAAAGGATCATTTTTGGAATGAACGGCAATAAGTGTTGGAACTCCAAATCCTCTTTCATATTCTTGTCTTACTTCACTCCCAGGGCATTTAGGAGCCACCATAATTACGGTAATATCTTCCCTTATTTTAACTCCTTCTTCCACGATATTAAAACCATGAGAATAAGAAAAAATAGAATCTTTCTTCATTAAAGGAATTACTTTATTTACAACAGAAGTATGATTTTTATCTGGAGTTAAATTAATTACTAAATCAGCCATTGGAATCATTTCTTCATAGTTGCCAACCACAAATTTATTTTCAGTTGCATTTATATAAGAATCTCTTTTTTCGGAAATTGCCGAATCTCTTAATGCATAGGAAATATCTAAACCAGAATCTCTCATATTAAGACCTTGATTTAGACCTTGCGCCCCACAGCCAATAATAACAATTTTTTTACTTTTTAAGCAACTTACTCCGTCTGAGAATTCAGACTGCTGCATTAATCGACACTTTCCTAATTCTAATTGCTGTTCTCTAATGGACAATTGATTAAAATAATTTTGCATAGTTTTTACTTTTCGTTTAATATTTCAGTAATGTTTAATGGTTCTTTGGTAACAGAAATTCTCCCAGATCTTACAAACTGAAGCAATCCATAAGGAGCTAAATCTTTATATAGTTTTTCTGTTTCTTCTCTAAATCCTGTTTTTTCTATTACAAAAAATTCAGGGGAGACTGTAACAATTTTGGCATGACTATTTTTAATAATGTTTTGGATATGCCTTTCTTCAAATAGAGATTTTGATTTTACTTTATAAAGTGCAGATTCCTGAAATATTGTTTCTTGATCTGTATGGAAAAATGCTGCTATTACTTCAATTTGATTTTATATTTGAGTAATAATTTTTTTGATGTCTTCTTCACTTACTTTAACTACAATTACAAACCTGTAAATTTGATCTAATTCAGAGGGAGAACTGTTAATAGTATCTATATTTATGTGTCTCTTTAAAAATATAGCAGAAATCCTATTTAATAATCCAATGTTATTTTCAGTATATATAGAAACTGTATAATTTTCTTTTTTTTCCATTTAACTTAATCTCATATTTGAAACAGATTCTCCAGTTGGAATCATTGGAAAAACATTGTCTTCTTTTCCAACTACTACTTCCATAAAAAATGGGTTAGGGGAGTCTATCATTTTTTGTATACTTTTCTTTAAATTTTCTCTTTTAGAAATTCTTTCAGATTCAATTTGATAACCGTTGGCAATAGCAATAAAATCTGGATTTACCATTTCTGTAGAAGAATATCTCTTGTCAAAAAATAATTGTTGCCATTGTCTTACCATTCCTAAAAAATCGTTATTGAGAACTACTATTTTTACGGGAACACCAGTTTGGAATATGGTTCCTAGTTCTTGGATAGTCATTTGGAATCCACCATCTCCTATAACAGCAATTACTTCTCTTTTTGGGGCACCCATTTTAGCACCTATTGCAGCGGGTAATGCAAATCCCATAGTTCCCAATCCTCCAGATGTAATATTGGATTTAGATTCGTTAAATTTTGCATAACGACAGGCAACCATTTGGTGTTGTCCAACGTCTGTTACTATAATAGCATTTCCATTGGTTGCAATATTAATATGATGAATTACTTCTCCCATAGAAATTTTTTCTTTTTTTGGGAAAAGATCATCTTTAATTACTTTATCGTATTCTATTTGGTTTAACTCTCTAAATTTTTGCAACCATTTTTCGTGTTTTTTTATTTCTACTTTTTCAATTATTTTGGGTAAAGTATTTTTTAAATCTCCTAGAACAGCTACATCTACTTTTACATTTTTATTTATTTCAGCAGGATCTATTTCTAGATGAATTATTTTGGCCTGTTTTGCATAGTGATTTAAATTTCCTGTAACTCTATCGTCAAAACGCATTCCAACAGCTATTAAAAGATCACACTCATTGGTTAGTACATTTGGTCCATAATTCCCATGCATTCCAACCATTCCTACGTTTAGAGGATGGTCGGTAGCTACTGCAGATAGACCAAGAATGGTCCAAGCAGACGGAATTCCAGTTTTTTCCATCAGCACCCTAAATTCCTCTTCTGCATTTGCTAATATTACCCCTTGTCCAAATATTATAAAAGGCTTTTTTGCTTTGTTAATAAGACGACAAGCATCGGAGATAGAATTATCTGAAATTTCAGGTTTTGGATTGTAACTTCTTAATTTTTTATGCTTTTTATATAAAAAATCGGTCATTTCAAACTGTGCATCTTTAGTGATGTCAATTAGAACTGGTCCTGGTCTTCCAGATCTAGCTATATAAAATGCTTTAGAAAATATACTAGCTATTTCTGAAGCTTTGGTAATTTGATAGTTCCATTTGGTAATAGGTGTAGTAATGCCTATAATATCGGTTTCTTGAAAGGCGTCAGAACCCAATAAATTGGATGAAACTTGACCAGTAATACACACCATTGGAGTAGAATCAATTTGAGCATCTGCAATTCCAGTAACCAAATTGGTTGCACCCGGGCCAGAAGTTGCTATGACAATGCCTACTTTTCCAGAAGACCTTGAGTATCCCTGAGCTGCATGGGTAGCACCTTGTTCGTGCCTTACAAGAACATGATTTATTTTATCTTGATAGTTGTATAATGAGTCATAAAATGGCATTATTGCACCTCCAGGATATCCGTATATCAACTCAACATTTTCTTCTAATAAGCATTTTATAATCGCTTCAGATCCTGAAATTTTCATATTTAAATATTATCTGTTATACATCCGATAGATGCCGATGAAACACATTTTGCATACTTGTAAAGGCTACCACTACTTACTTTCAAGTTTGGCTTTACCCATTTGGATTTTCGTTCTTTTAAAGTGTCTTCACTTACTTCAAGAGTAATTGTATTTTTAATAGCATCAATGGTAATAGCATCTCCGTTTTCAATAAGGGCTATTGTTCCACCTTTTTGAGCTTCTGGAGAAATATGTCCCACTACAAATCCATGGGTTCCACCAGAAAATCTTCCGTCAGTAATAAGAGCAACATCTTTTCCTAAACCAGCTCCTACAATTGCAGAAGTTGGTTTTAGCATCTCAGGCATTCCCGGTCCTCCCATTGGTCCTTCGTATCTTATCACTACCACATCTCCTTTTACTACTTGTCTATTTTTAATTCCTTGGTTGGCTTCTTCTTCGCTGTTGTAAACTCTAGCTTTTCCTTTAAAAATCAACCCTTCTTTTCCAGTAATTTTGGCTACAGCTCCATCTTTGGCTAAATTTCCTTTGAGTATTCTTATGTGGCCGCTTTCTTTTATTGGTTCTTCAATAGGTCTTATAATTTTTTGATCTTTAGTTAAATCTGGAAATTCTTCTAAATTTTCTGATAGACTTTTCCCAGTTACAGTTATACAGGAACCATCAATAAGTCCTTTTTCAATAAGATATTTTATTACTGCAGAAGTGCCACCAACTTCATGCAAATCTTCCATTAAATATTTTCCACTTGGTTTTAAATCTGCTAAAAATGGAGTTTTGTCGCTTATTTTTTGAAAATCATCTAGTTTAAAATCAATTTTTGCTGTGTGTGCAATTGCTAATAAATGAAGAACTGCATTGGTAGAACCTCCTAAAGCAGTAATTAAAACCATTGCATTTTCAAATGATTTTTTAGATATTATATCCAGAGGTTTTAAATCTAAGTCTATAAGATTTTTCATTGCACCACCAATTCTATCAATATCTTTTAATTTCTCTCTAGAAACTGCGGGAGTTGAAGAATTGTTTGGCAAAGTAAATCCCATTACTTCTATGGCAGAGGCCATGGTATTTGCAGTATACATTCCGCCACAAGCACCAGCACCAGGACAAGCATTTTTAATAATACAGTCAAAGTCATTTTTCTTTAATTTTCCAGAGACATGTTCTCCCCAAGCTTCAAATGCAGAAACTATGTCTAGTTTTTTTGATTTGTATTTTCCTGATGCTATGGTTCCACCATAAGATAAAATACTTGGACGATTTAATCTTAGTATTGCCATTAATGCCCCAGGCATATTTTTGTCACATCCGACAACAGTCACCAACCCATCATAGCTCAGACCTTCTACTACAGTTTCCATAGAATCTGCAATAACTTCTCTAGAAGGCAAGGAATATCTCATTCCAGGTGTTCCCATAGAAATTCCATCGCTTACCCCAATGGTATTGAAAATTAAACCAGTTAAATTATTTTGTCCAATATTTGCTTTAATTTCTGAGGACAAATCATTTAGATGCATATTGCACGGATTTCCTTCATATCCAGTGCTGGCTATTCCAATAAATGGTTGATTTAGTTCTTTTTCTGAAAGCCCAATTCCGTATAGCATTGCTTTTGCAGCTGGTTGGGAAGGATTGTTAGAAACAATATGACTGTATTTTTTCACTAGTTTTTATAATTATTTTCATGATTATTAATCGCTCTTCCAGAGGGATCATTTTTTCCTAAAAAAGAAGCGTCCCACTCTAATGCTACTTTACTACTACATGCTACAGAAGGTTCAGAAGGAACAGACATTGCTGCTGTATCGGATGGAAAAAGAGATTTAAAAATACTTCTGTAGTAAAATTCTTCTTTATTTAATGGAGGATTTATTGGAAATTTCTCTTCTGTTTTCTCAAATAATTCATCGCTTACTTTTTCATTTACCAATTCTTTCAGTTTATCGATCCAATTATAACCAACTCCATCTGAAAACTGTTCTTTTTGTCTCCATGCAATTTCATTGGGAAGAAGATCTTCAAATGCCTTTCTTAGAATCCATTTTTCCATTTTATCTTTAGATATCATTTTATCACTTGGGTTTACACGCATAGCAACATCTAAAAATTCTTTGTCTAAAAATGGTACTCTTCCTTCAATTCCCCATGCAGCAAGAGATTTATTGGCTCTTAGACAATCGTACTGATGTAGTTTATTTAATTTTCTAATAGTTTCTTTATGGAATTCTTCTGCATCTGGTGCTTTGTGGAAGTACAAATAACCTCCAAAAATTTCATCTGCTCCTTCTCCAGAAATCACCATTTTAATGCCCATAGACTTTATTACTCTAGCCATTAAATACATTGGGGTAGAAGCTCTTATGGTAGTAACATCGTAAGTTTCTAAATGGTAAATAACATTTTTAATAGCATCTAAACCTTCTTGAACAGTGAAAACAATTTCATGGTGAATAGTACCTATATATTCCGAAGCTTTTTTTGCAGCTAGTAAGTCTGGAGAGTCTTTAAGCCCCACAGAAAATGAATGAAGTGAGGGCCACCATGCTTTTTTTTGATCTTTGGTTTCGATTCTATT
>JAYNHP010000040.1:0-2417 GCA_038108155.1 Flavobacteriales bacterium
AAACTTTACAGGTAGAAAAGAAAAAAGGACTTACAATAAGCACACATATAAGCACACATTGTAAATCCTTATCTGTTAAGAGTTGTCCCACTAGGGCTCGAACCTAGACTCTTCTGGACCAAAACCAGACGTGTTGCCAGTTACACCATGGGACAATTTAGGTTGCGAATTTAATTTCATTTTTCTATCCTACCAAATTTTTTACTTAACTATTCTCTCTCTTTTGAACATTAACAGCCTTTAAATCCATAATTTAACGTTTATTATGGATGTATTTTTCTATTTTCGCTATTCATAAATTACTACATGAACTACAAAAAATTAAATAACATCACAGGATGGGTTGTATTTGCAATAGCTACTTTTGTTTACCTATCAACTATGGAGCAAACCACTAGCCTTTGGGATTGTGGTGAATATATTACTACCGCCAATAAATTAGAAGTTGGTCACCCTCCTGGAGCACCGTTCTTCATGATGCTAGGTAGGTTGTTTTCAGCATTTGCTAGTCCAGAAAATGCTGCAATGATGGTCAACTCTATGTCTGCATTAAGTAGCTCTTTCAGTATTTTATTTTTGTTTTGGAGCATCACAATGTTAGGTAGAAAAATGGCGAGAAAAAATGGGGAAATTGATAAAAATGCTTCCATTGCTATTTTGGGATCTGGAGTTGTTGGTGCACTTTCTTACACATTTACGGATTCCTTTTGGTTTTCAGCTGTTGAAGGAGAAGTTTATGCAATGTCTTCATTCTTTACAGCAATAGTATTTTGGGCGATTTTGAAATGGGATGTCGAAGACGATCAGTATAGTGCTTTAGAAAACAAAACGTCTGCAACACATCCGAACAGGTGGATTCTTTTCATATGCTACATGATAGGGCTTTCAATTGGAGTCCACTTATTGAACTTACTTGCGATTCCTGCAATTGTATTTGTTATTTACTTTAAAAAGTATGATTTTACTTGGAAGTCTTTTTTTATTGCTGGAATAACGTCCTTATTTGTTCTTGGTACAATTCAGAGTATTATTATTCCTACAACCGTTTCTATTGCCGACTGGGTAGAAAGGCTTTTTATAGACAGTTTTGGACTTCCTTTTAACAGTGGAGCTTTTTTCTTTTTGGGTGCACTCACATTATTAATAGTAATTGGTCTTAAGTGGTCAAGTAATAATGGAAAGGCATTATTAAACACTGGTATTTTATCCTTAGCTCTTGTTTTAATGGGCTACTCTTCGTTTGTCATGATATTGGTAAGGTCTAATGCCAACCCTCCTTTAGATGAAAACAATCCTGAAACACTTTCACAATTACATTCCTATTTAAAAAGAGAGCAATACGGCTCTTGGCCCATTCTCTCGGGTAGATATTGGAATTCTCCAGCATACTCTGATTGTAGCGCAGATCATCTAGGCCCAGATAAAAGTAGTTTTATGAAAGTATATACTTTAACTACTTTATCGAGTGCACAAGAAGTATCTTCTTCAGACACTACAGTTATTAAAGATCTTGTGAAACCTTTAAATTTACATGTTAGATTTTTTAAAGGAAAGTCAAATAATCAATTTAGGTATTCGTTGATAGAAAAAGAGCTTTCTTTTGTGAACGAGTGGGATCTTAATGAGTTTCGCAACCAATGTGATACTATAAATAAAGAATTTAATTCTTTTCAACTTCCAAATATTCTTTCTTTTGAAAGCACTATAAAAAAGGGGTATATAGACAATCTTAAAGGCAAAAGAGGTGATAAACTTTTCTTACCTGAATACACAACCCTTTTCCCAAGAATGTACCGTCAAGGAGAGGGTGATAAGTATAAGGTTTGGTGTGGGTATGAAGGAAATACCAATAAGCCACTACCCGCTCTCGGACAAATAAATAAAATGCTTCAGCAAAATTATACCGATAGATTCCAACAGTACCAAGCATTGATGACGTACGCCAACAACGCTAGTGCGCCAGATAACCAAAGACAATACTTAAGGGGAATAGCAACAGATCTTTCAAAGGATGGTTTGTTTTTACCTTCATTTTCAGAAAATATTCAATTTTTGTTACAATACCAGCTAAACTGGATGTATTTGAGATATTTTCTTTGGAACTTTTCAGGAAGACAAAACGATGTTCAGGGCTATGGACTTACTGGAGGTAGTAGTAAAATTTTAGAGGGTAACTGGCTAAGCGGAATAGACTTTATAGACAACCAGCGGCTTGGACCACAAGAAACAATTTCAGATGATATAAAACTTAATAAAGGATACAATAGATATTTTATGTTGCCTTTAATACTTGGGCTAATTGGGTTTTTCTTCCATTTAATAAAACACCCTAAAGGTTGGTTTGTTGTCTTTCTTCTTTTCTTGTTAACTGGAATTGCCATTGTTATTTACCTAAATCAAAAACCTGCTGAACCAAG
>JAYNHP010000040.1:2517-7970 GCA_038108155.1 Flavobacteriales bacterium
TATTTTGGCATTTGAAAATTGGGACGACCATGATAGGTCTAATAGATCTACCGCTAGAGATTTTGCGGCTAATTATCTAAACTCTTGTGATTACAACGCCATTCTTTTTACCAATGGAGATAACGATACTTTTCCCTTATGGTATATTCAAGAAGTAGAAGGTGTAAGAACAGATGTTCGAGTAGCTAACATGTCTTTACTGAGCACTGATTGGCATATAAACCAAATGAAAAAAAGAGCTTATGAGTCAGATCCTTTGCCTATTAATATGAGAGAATCTGTTTACAGAAGTGGCAGCAGAGATTATGTGTTGATTACACCTAATGATAACACAAAATACAAGTCCAATTCTCAACGATTAAAAATTCAAAAAACCTTAGATAATTTACAAGCTTTGTTGAGTAAGCCAGGGTTAGACCAAAACTCTCTAAATTCATTGCTTACTCAAGTTTTTTGGATACAGGATATTGCAGACTCTTTGAAGAAAGACGATCAAGACTATAAGAGTAAAAGCATTGGTGCTGGAACACTTGAATTAATAAAAAAAGGATATGACCTTACAGAATACAAAAATAAAGCCAAGAGTTTTATTGCCTTAGCAGGCGTCAATAATATGGGCAATCAAATAAACCAAGTCCTTACAAAAGCAAGCAAAAGCATTTCTAAGTGGCCAGAAAGATGGTACTCAGCACAACAAGCAATTGATTTCATTAGTGACGATAGAAATAAGAAATTTCAAAGTTTTTCTTGTAATAATGAATCTTATTTAAATTTTAATAATATTTATCTTGAGGTTAATGAAGAAAATGCATTAAAAAATGGAATTATTGATAGTGCAGATCTTAAAAATCCTAATTATAGACCTGTTCTTAAATGGGCCTTAAAAGGAAGTATGCTTTATAAAGCAGATTTGGCGGTTTTAAGTCTTTTGGCCAATTACCAGTGGGAAAGACCTGTTTATTTTGCAAGTATTATGGGGATGCAAGCAAATAGGTATCTACAAAAACATATGTATTGTGAAGGTTTAACTTATAAACTATCTCCTGTAGAATATGGAGGAAATGGCGGTACAAATATTAATAAAATGGTTCAGCTGTTTAAAGGGGAATATGTCCTCAAAAAAAGAAATAATCAAAATGATAGTATTAAGTTTTTGTGGGGGAATATGAAAGAAAAAGGAGTGTTGGTAGATTATTACACAATGAGAATGGTACAAAATATTCGTTTACAAATGATGAAGTTAAGCGATCAATTAATTGCTGAAAACAGATACGATGAGGCCGTAGATATTCTTAATTTGTGCTTTAGAGAAATGCCGGTCGAAAATGAACAGGTTCCAGCAGATGATATTTGCTATTATCTATGTTCCAATTATTTTGAAGCAGGTGATACCCTAAAAGGGAATGAAATTGGAAAGAAATTAGCAGAACTGCAGTTACAAAGGTTGAATCACTTTGCGTCCATGGACAAAGAACATTTGAGCTATGTATGGAGCGAACTTGGAAAAGCTCTATTTAATGTGGAAATGCTACGAGAGGCTTCTTTGGTTGACATAGATCGTAACAAGATGTTTGAGCCAGATAACGACAATATGAGTGGAAGTGTTTCTTTTGCATATAAAGGGGTATTGGAGAATACAGATTATGACAATGTTTGTGCTAAAATTAAAGATGTTTTTGTGAATAATTACAGAGAAAAAAGTGCTTTTTTCAGCAACCAACAAAAATTCCCTGTCTATTATACACAGCTTTGGGGCGGTTCTATGAAATGAAATATTGGATTAAAACACCTAGAATAGTTCCACTTATCTTATCAAGGCTTGTATGGAGGTTTTCCCCTAATAAACCAGTTGTGTATCTCACTTTTGATGATGGCCCCAACGATTCTACTACAACGGACATTCTTAAAATTCTTGAAAAAGAAAAGATTAAGGGTACCTTTTTTTGTATTGGAAATAATGTTGTGAAGAACCCTGAGGTTTTTCAAGAAATAATAGAAAAAGGGCATAGTGTAGGCAACCACTCAATGTCGCATATTAATGGATGGAAAGTAACGAAAAATAAGTACTTGAAAGATATAGAAAAGGCGACCGAAATTATAAAAAGTAATCTTTTTAGGCCTCCTTATGGAAAATTGAACTTTAGCAGTACTTACCAACTTAAAAAAAAGTTTGAAATTGTTATGTGGGATATCAACAGCGGAGATTTTGATAAAACTCTAAGCTATTCTCAGGTAATTGAAAATGTCTTAAAAAATGCTAGAAATGGAAGTATTATTGTTTTGCACGATAATAAAAAGTTTAAAAATCTTACTTTAAATGCGCTTTTACCAATTATAAAAGGCCTAAAAAATAAGGGTTTTGCAATGGAAGCTATTCCTTTTAATCTTTAAGAGTAAATCTAATTCCTAAATAAACCATTCTTCCAAAAATAGGTGCCCATATTAAGGCGCTGTCAAAATGTTCACCATAAGGATCTTCGGAAGATAATATTGGGTTGGTTTGCCTATAGTTTGAAGCGTTTTCAACTCCTATATAAGCATCTAATCTTTTTCCAAATATTCTTGTTAGCTGAGTGTTTAAAAGTAAGTAGTCCTCACTTCTTTGCGCAAGCTGAAATTCAATGTCGTTATCTCCAGTAAAGGGAATTCGCTGGCTTCCTATCCACTGGGTAGTTAAATCTATTTTCCATTGTCTATTTTTTATTTTTCTTGTCGAATAAGCAATATTTAAAAATCCTCTGTGTTTGGATAACAATGGTTTTTCTATTAGCCCACTTTTATATTTTGTTTGTACATCTAAAAACCTGTAAGCTGCTCGTACGTCTAATCTTCGGTTTACGGAATAATTAATTTCCGATTGAAAAGAATTAGAGTAGGATTTTCCGTTAAGTGCATAAAAATGTAACTCTCTTGCAGACTGATAAAGGTCTACAACAAGCTGATTTACAAAACTTGTATGGTAAGCATCTATGGTTAAAACTCCGTCTCGGTTTAAGAAAGTGAATTCTTTAACCATGGCCAAACCTAAATTCCAAGAATATTCTTGATCAACATCGTCCATAAGGCCCTGAATTCCATATACATTATCATCAATAATCCAGTTTCTTGAGCTAGCCATATAACCCACGTTTTCCATAAGCATAAAAGGAGTTCTTCTTCCACTTCCTGCCATCAACTTAAATGCTAAATTCGTATTTGGTGAATATCTAAAATGAAGACGGGGAGTCAAAAAATATTTGCCATAAAAAGAAGTATAATCTCCTCTTAAACCTGCAATAAATCCAATTTTTTCACTATTGTGGGTGAACTCTCCAAAAACTCCTGGGACTATTTCTAAAAAACGATTTATCGGAGGGCGGACCATAAAAGATTGTACGTTTTCATTAACACTATCGAGCTGACAACTTGCACCAACTTTAAAATAATTTTCTTCTTTATTTAGGCCCACTTCTTGCTGGTAAATTAAGTTGGCATAACCGCTAAATTGAGATCCTATATAATCAGTTCGCCCGATTGTTGAATTTTGTTTGTTGTAAGTGCTGCTCAACTGAAGAGCTAAACTTTTAAAATTATCATTTGGAAAGAGATATCCAATTTTAGCAAACCCATTTATTTTATTGGTAGTCATATCCACTCCATAATCTGGTAAAATTACATGTGTTGCAGGGTCAACCCATTTTTGTTTCTTTCCAGACTCTATATTGCTTATCACCCCATTTACACCTAGCTCCATATGGATAAGTTTAGAGCGATAATTCCACTGATTATGAAAAACATAATCATTTCTTAGCGGGTTGTCTAAGAATTCGTCCTTATTTCTGTCGTTAATTCTTTGCTGGTCTTCAAAATGAGCTAGCAATATTGTAGACCATTTTTTGTTTAATTTCTTTGTGAAAAAAGCGTTGTATTCGCTTCTACCGCCCTGATTTAAATAAACATTTAAATGAAGTTTCTCTGCATTATCTGGTTGTTTTAAATTTATGTTTATTTGGCCCACCATACTTTCATACCCGTTTAGCACAGAGCCGGAACCTTTGGAAACTGCTATTTCATGGATAAAAGAACCTGGTATTTGTTTTAATCCATTTAAAATTGAAACGCCTCTTATAATAGGAATATTGCCTGAAAGCATTTGCACATACTTGCCAGACAATCCCATCATTTGAATTTGTTTCGTTCCAGTAATTGCATCTGTAAATGTTGCATCAATAGATGGGTTGGTCTCAAAACTTTCTGCCAAATTACAGCAGGCTGCTTTTCTTAACTCCTCTTGACCAATAATATGGGCATTTTTAGGATCCATTTTTGAAAAAGTATAGCTGCCTTTTTTAAATTCAACTATTAAGTCTTCAAGAATTTTTCCCTCACTCATAACAACATTAATTTCTTGATTGGGTTTTATTTTAAAAGTGTCGGTATTATATCCTACATAACTAAAAATTAAAATATTATTATTCTCTACAAATGGAATACTGAAAAAGCCACTAGTATCTGTTATAGTTCCTGAGTTGGTACCAGAATAAAAAACATTTACACCTGTTAAAGGTGTTAAAAATTCGTTATTATCAAGTTCGAAAACATGTCCCGATAAATAATCTTGTTTTAAGTTTTTTTGAGAAACCCCAATGTTTACAAGTAAAATAAAAACAAGAAATGAGATGTGTTTCATTACAAAGAGTCTTTTCTTACATAATGACAACAATGATGAAGATTGTTATATGCTTCATCCGTTGCTCTACAAAGAGGGGTGTCGTGTCCTTTTGCAGCTAATAACTGATGAAGTTCTTTTTCCGAAATCTTTTTACTGTTAAAAGTAACATTGCAAAGGTGTGTTTCTTCAGACCAAGAAGCAAAAGTTACCCCTTTAACATCTAAAGTAGATTCTATTCTTTCTTTGCACATTCCACACATTCCATTGACTATAAAAGATGTTTTTTTAGATTGGGCTTGGAAATTGAAAGCACAAAAAATTAATAAAAAAGATAAAAGTGTTTTTAGTTTTTTCATGTTTAAAAAATTATTAACCATTGTCAAAGTGTTTAATTAAGGATAAACAAATATAGTTTGTTTAAAACAAAGTGTAAGTTGTTAAAAAAAAATTTCTGCTGATGGTTCTAAATTATGTTCATTTGTGAAAACATTTCTATGAAAATACTATTATTAGGATCTGGCGGCAGAGAACATGCACTTGCTTGGAAAATTTGTAAAAGTTCTCAGCTAGAAAAACTATATGTTGCCCCAGGAAATGCAGGTACTTCAGAAATTGCAGAAAACATTGCGATAGACATTAACGATTTTGAAGCTGTTGGAAATTTCTGTATACAAAAGATGATAAATGTTTTGGTAGTTGGTCCCGAACAACCACTGGTAAATGGTATCCACGATTACTTTGAAAATAATTCTAGACTAAAAAGTGTAACGGTAATTGGGCCTAAAAAAGAAGGTGCAAAATT
>JAYNHP010000040.1:8070-16015 GCA_038108155.1 Flavobacteriales bacterium
CAATTTGGAAAGTCTAGTGAGACCGTTGTTATTGAGGACTTTTTAGTTGGTGTTGAGGTTAGTGTTTTTGTTATTACAGATGGGGTCAATTATAAAATATTACCTGAAGCTAAAGATTATAAGAGAATTGGTGAAGGAGATACTGGACTAAACACTGGAGGAATGGGCGCGGTTTCACCTGTTCCATTCGCAAATAGAGAATTTATCGACAAGGTAGAAAACCAGATAATAATCCCTACTATAAAAGGTCTCCGGAAAGAGGGTATCGACTACTCGGGGTTCATCTTTTTTGGGTTAATTTTAGTAAAAGGAGATCCGTATGTTATAGAGTACAATTGCAGATTAGGAGATCCGGAAACAGAAGTGGTAATGCCGAGGTTAAAGTCTGATATTTTAGAACTTTTTGATGGTATTGCAACCAATACTCTTTCAGAAAGAGATGTTGAAATTGATTTGCGTTCTGTGAGTTCTGTAATGATGGTTTCTGGAGGCTATCCTCAAGCGTATGAAAAAGATAAAGTAGTAACAATAGGAGAGTTAAACGGCAGAACAGAGGTTTTCCATGCTGGAACAATTATAAAAAATAATAAAACTGTAACCAATGGTGGCCGAGTTCTTGCCATAACTTCTTATGGTAAAAATATTGAGACCTCATTAAAAGTCTGTTATAGTAATGTTGAAAAAGTCAGTTTTGAAAACATGCAGTACAGAAAAGATATTGGCAAAGACTTAATTACCAAAAAAAAATAATTACTTGATTTGATTTGGGTCTTGCTCTGCTTTTTTATTAAGTCTGTTTTGGACAAACATCCAATAAACTAAACCTCCTAAAATAAGACAGATAAAAACAGTATTTGGAGCGTTTCCTAGTGGTTCAAGAGTGTTTTCGAACATCCAAATTAAAAAATCTCGTATAGGATGTAAAAGCCAGTTCATAGTAATTTTTTTTCAAAAATATAAAATAATTGATTCTGACAATTCTTTTTCGACTCTTTAATGATTAATTTGTAATAATGTTGAATTTTCTTAGGTCTAATAACCCAATTTATTTCTTTTTTAGTGCTGCTATTATTCCAGTTTTAGCATTGCTTTATTACGTGAATTCAAATAATGTGCTCTGGCACATTGAATCTTTTTTTAAATTAAATCCGGCTATTTTGTATGCTTTATACAGTTTTACAGTTTTTTTTACAGCTCTAAGGATTAATTTAATTATTAATAAAAGTGTTTTTTTTCAGAAATCTAACTACGCATCTGGATTAATTTATGTTGTTCTGATTGGAGTTTTTGGTAACATTCATTCTTCTATAAATCCTTTATTAGGAAATTTATTTTTAGTACTTGCAGTAGAAAACCTATTTAAGATTTTTAGAAATAAGTCCTGTAAAATTGAGGTTTTTAATGCCAGTTGTTGGTTAATAATAAGTTGCTTCTTTTATGGCTTAAATGCTTTTGTGTTGCCAGCTTTATGGCTTGCATTGTACTTTATTAGGCCTTTTCAATGGAGAGAATATATTATGCCTTTTATAGCTTTGATTTTTCTAGGAGCTTTTTTTATACCTATTTCATTAATTAGTGATGGGTTTTATCCCGTTTTTAAAAAGTGGTTAGGAAGTTCTTGGAGTATTGGATATTCAAAACCTGTTGAGTGGTGGTATATTTCACTTGCTTTCTTGGTTGGACTATTTATTTGTTTTAGTAGTTTGGTTTATACCTTTATAAAAAGTACCAACCGCTATAAGAAAATTTCTTGGACTATTGTTTCGCTGCTTGTTTTAACCTTTGTTCAATTTTTGTTTATAAAGCTTGTTTTAAACATTGAGTTTCCATTGTTTTTTGTATTGGCTGTTCCCTTATCTATTCTTTTAGCTAATGCTGTTCTCAACAGCAAATATCCATGGTTAATTGATTCCTATTTAAGTTTATTGATATTGGGGAGAATACTTATAGAATATGTATTTTAAAATAAGCTGTTTATATATAATCTTTCTTTTATATTTGAAATAAAAACAAACTTTTTATGAAATGTGGTGTTGTAACTTTTCCGGGGTCTAATTGTAATCATGATATTATATACGCTTTAGAAAAAATTCTAGAGCAAGAAGTAGTAGAGTTGTGGCATAAGGACCAAGACACTAAAAGTTGTGAGCTAATTGTTCTTCCTGGTGGCTTTTCTTATGGCGACTATTTGAGGTCTGGTGCAATAGCAAGGTTTTCTCCAATTATGAAAGAGATAATAATGCACGCAAATAAAGGAGGCCTTTTATTGGGTATTTGCAATGGTTTTCAGATTTTGTGCGAAGCTGGATTGCTTCCAGGTGCGCTTTTACACAATAACAACCAAAAGTTTATTTGCAAAAACACCTTTCTTAAAGCATGTTCAGGCTCGGCTGGAATTACAGAAAATGTTAACAAAAACAAAGCTTATAAAATCCCAATAGCCCATGGAGAAGGCAGATATTTTGCAGGAAAAGATGTAGTAGAAGACTTGTTTCAAAATGACCAAGTTCTATTTCAATACTGTGATCGTAACGGAAATGTCTCTGAAAATGATAACCCAAATGGGTCTTTAAAAAATATTGCCGGTGTCTCCAACAAAAATAAAAATGTAATGGGAATGATGCCGCACCCTGAAAGAGCGGTTGAGCCTTTGTTGGGGAACACGGATGGGGTTCCTTTATTTGAATCGTTACTAAGTTCTTCCAAAGTATAAAGTCCTTTTTTATTTGTTTAATTTTCTCAAAATCAATGTTTTAGGGATTATAAAGTCTTCTTTTTGTCACTTTTTTAGAATTAATTAAGATTTACTACTCGCTATTTATTTTTAAATTTTGTTTTAAATTATAAAGTATTATGAAAATTAGAATTATTTTAATGTCTATTATTTGCATCTCTTTAGGTTCTGTTTGTGCCCAGCAAACTGTTAAGGGAAAAGTGGTAGATCTTGAGTCTCAATTTCCTTTACCAGGTGTAAATGTGCAATTTATAAATGGCGACTTTAACAATGGTGTAGCTACTGACATGAACGGGAATTTTAAAATTGAAAATGTTCCTCTTGGCAGAAAGCAAATTAGATTTACATTTATCGGATATACGCCACAAACTCAAACAATTGTAGTTAATTCTGGTAAAGAGGTTGTTCTTAATGTTTCAATTGAAGAGTCCACTGAAATGTTAGAGGCTTTCGAAGTGTCTTCCAATGAAAAAAGAGAAGTTAATAATGAGATGGCTATTATAAGTGCTCAGCAATTTTCTGTTGAAGAAACAGAACGGTATGCAGGAAGCCGTGGTGATCCAGCAAGAATGGCATCCAACTTTGCAGGTGTTCAGGGGGCAGATGACAGCAGAAACGACATTGTTGTAAGGGGAAATTCACCCCTAGGGGTAATTTACAGAGTAGAAGGCGTTACTATTCCAAACCCCAACCACTTTGCAATTTCAGGATCTTCAGGTGGCCCCTTAAGCATATTGAATAATAAGTTTTTGGGAAATAGCGACTTTTTTTCCGGTGCTTTTCCAGCAGAATATGGGAATAGTACAGCCGGTGTTTTTGATCTAAAAATTAGAAACGGAAACAATGAAAGAACAGAGTTTACAGGTCAAGTTGGTTTGTTTGGAGCAGAGTTCTTAGTCGAGGGGCCTTTGTCTAAAAATAGCTCTGCTTCCTTCTTGGCCATGTATAGATACTCTACAATAAAAGCTTTTAGTTTATTGGGGGTTGATCTAGGAACTTCTGCTATTCCAAAATACCAAGATTTTGCTGTTAAATTTAATCTCCCATTTAATAAAGGCGGGAATTTATCGCTATGGGCATTGGGCGGGGATAGTCAAATCGACATTCTAATAAGCGAACAAACTGAGCAAGACGAAGTTGATTTATACGGTGAGAACACCAAAGATCAGAGATTTGGAACCAATATGCTGGTTTCTGGTGCTACTTACACCAAACCTCTTAATGAAACTTCTTTTATTAAATCAACAACTTGCGTAAATATTGAAAATCAAAAGTCTAGCCACGATACAATTTCTAGAAACCCACAAGACTGGTCAGACATAACTCTTAAACCATATATGGCTTACGATTTTAATAAAGTAAGGTATTCTAACTCAAGCTCAATTAATAAAAAATTTAATAAGAAAAACACATTAAAGATTGGGTGGGTAGCGGATTATACAAATTTTAACTTTATAGATAGTGTTACTACCAATGCGCTTGGTCAAGACACTGCTGATACTTACCGTTATCGCTTTAATAAAATGGGGAATTCTTTTATGTTACAACCATATATAAGCTGGAAACATAAATTTTCAGATGAGCTGGTATTAACCGCAGGGCTAACAAGCTTATATCTAAATTTGGGGGACGATTCTTTCTCCCCAATAGAGCCTCGGCTTGGTCTAAAATGGAGTATTAATGATAAAAGCTCATTTTCTTTTGGGCTGGGTTATCATTCTCAAACACAACCATTATATACTAGATATTATATAAATGAAGGCAACAATGAAGCACATAATGAAAATTTAGGTCTCACCTACAGCAAGCATATTATTTTGGGTTACTCGCATCAGATTCATAAAAACCTAGGGTTAAAAACGGAAGTGTACTATCAGGATTTAACTGGAATACCTGTTGAAACAACCCCATCTGCATTTTCTTTAACCAATGCTGGAAGTGGTTTTGCAAGGGTGTTTCCAGATACTTTAGTAAATTCTGGAACTGGGTATAATTATGGATTAGAAGTAACATTACAGCGTTATTTTAACAAAAACTGGCATGCGCTTTTTTCTGGCTGTTTATATAATTCTAAATATACACCAAGCGATGGAGAGGAAAGAAATACAAGCTTTAATGGCATATATGCAGCGAATTTTTTGGCTGGAAAAGAATTTGAGGTTGGGAAAAACAAAGTTTTAGGTCTTGGATTAAAAGTTACAGGTGCAGGAGGAAAAAGAAGGGGAACTGTTGACCATGTAGCCTCCAATGAGCAAGGTGAAGTAATTTTTCTAGATGAGGGGTTCAATGAAGATAAATTTAAAGACTATTTTAGATTTGATATAAAAACAACCTTCAAGATTAATCAAGAAGAGGTAACCCATGAAATTGGTATAGATTTGGTAAATCTTACCAGTGCAAAAAACATCTTGAATTACTCCTATGCTCCAAATAACGATGGAGTTGCAGATCAAAATGATATAGCCCTAAACTATCAGCTAGGGTTTTTGCCTATTTTCTATTATAGAATAGACTTTTAGGTTTTTAATTCTTAGTTGGAGATTGACTTCGTTTGCTAAAAATTTTAAGTTGCAAATATTCATTTTCTCTAAAAGAATTTTTTAATTTTTCGTGCTTTTAGTTTTTGCAATTAAAAATATTAAATTTTCAAAAAAACAGATATTTAGATACTTTTGCATTTCTTTATAAGAATATGAAAATACTTTTAACTGGTGGAGCTGGGTTTATAGGCTCACATACTGCAGTAGCATTAATTGAAAATGGGTTTGAACCAATCATTGTAGATGACTTTAGAAACTCAGAACCCTTTGTAATTAAAAATATAGAGAAAATTGCAGGTAAAAAAATTACTAGTTATTGCTCAAATATTGGCAATAAAGAAGAGGTTAAGAACATTCTTCAAAAAGAAAATCCAATTGGTGTAATTCATTTCGCGGCAGACAAAGCTGTAAATGAGTCTGTTGTAAACCCGATGAAGTATTACCAAAACAATGTGTTGAATCTGATTAATTTTTTAGACTTAATTAACAATACAAAGATTAACTCTTTTGTGTTTTCTTCTTCTTGTACCGTATATGGAGTGCCTGATAAAATACCTGTTAAAGAAACTGCTTCCATTAAACCTGCTTTTTCACCCTATGGCTACACAAAGCAAGTTGGTGAAAGAATTCTAAATGATTTTTTTAAGTCACTTCCTGACTCTTCTTTAACACTTTTAAGATATTTTAATCCTATTGGCGCACACCCTTCCGGTTTAATTGGGGAATTACCTATAGGTGTTCCAAGTAATTTGGTGCCGTATATTACCCAAACAGCTATAGGCAAACGAAAAAAGCTAACTGTTTTTGGAAAAGACTACGATACTAAAGATGGAACTTGCATAAGAGACTATATTCATGTGGTTGATTTGGCAAATGCCCATGTTGCGTCTCTTAAAAAAGGTCTTAAAAGTAAAGATTCATTAAAGATATTCAATGTTGGCACTGGAAAAGGTGCTTCTGTATTAGATGTTATAACCGCTTTTGAAAAAGTTAGCAAACATGAACTGAACTATGGGTTTGGGCCTAGAAGAGCGGGAGATGTTCCGAAAATATATTCAGATAATGCGTTAATCAAACATGAACTGGATTGGGATGCTAAATTTTCATTGGAGGACTGTTTAAAACACTCTTGGAATTGGGAAAAGAACCTAATTAAGTTCAAATATAAATCTGAAAAAAAACAAGACTAAAAGCCAAAGAAAATCCCAGGGCTATGCCTGTAATTGTTTGGCTTACAGTGTGTGCCTTTAAGTATAACCTAGAAAAACATACTATTCCAACCAAAACCAATAAAGCCATATTTATATAAAATACCTGTTCCTGGCTAGAAACAGGATGCGCAACGATTGTTTCTGCCATCATTCCTCCGCAAAGTGCTGAGATAGACGAACTGTGTAAGCTTATTTTCCAAAAGTAGGTGATGGCTGTTAGGGTGAAAATTAAAACCAAGCCTGCAAATAAAAAAGACAAATAAGGGTGGAATAAATTCAATAGAGTGGTATTCCAATATCTAAAAATATAATAAGTCATTAAATAGTAAATTGAAATTAAAATAAGAACTGGAAGCCGTTCTTTTCTAATGGGAATGGACATACTACTTATGGTTTTATTTCGATACATTATATAGATTGTAACCAAAGGAAAAAAAACAACCATCAAGAATAAAAAAAATAAAAGAGCCCAATAAATTTTTGGTGCAGCTAGAAATAGCATTTGATTATAGATGTTTTGAATGTGAAAATAGATTAAGTAAGAATAAATAACTGTGAATACTGGGTGAAATATTATAGCAATAGCTTTTGAAAATATGGTCATTACTAAATCAATTGTTTTCTAAGCCTTGCCACAGGAATATTAAGTTGTTCCCTATATTTGGCTACGGTTCTTCTAGCTATTAAATAGCCGTTTTCTTTCAAAAGTTCAGCTAGTTTTTCGTCTGTCAAGGGCTTGGTTTTGTCTTCATTAGATATTGCTTCGTTTAGAATGGTTTTAACCTCTCTTGTAGAAACCTCTTCCCCTGACTTAGTGGCTAAGGACTCACTAAAAAAATATTTTAATAAAAAAGTGCCGTATGGGGTGGCTACGTGTTTGGAGTTAGCAACTCTAGAAATTGTGGAAATATCCATATCTACCATCGATGCTATGTCTTTAAGAATCATTGGTCTTAGGTTTTTTTCGTCCCCTGAAAGAAAAAATTCTTTTTGAAATTCTAAAATTGCGTTAATAGTTACCAATAGTGTGTTTTGTCTTTGTTTTACCGCCTCAATAAACCACTTTGCTGCATCTACTTTTTGTTTTATAAATAGTACAGCTTCTTTATCCCTTTTGTTTTTTGGAGAGTTTTCATACCCTTTTATCATCTCAACATAGTCTCTGCTAACCCTTAGCTGAGGTGCATTTCGTTGGTTTAATTCTACTGCTAAAGTTCCTTCATTTTCCGTTATTGTGAAGTCTGGTGTTATGTGTTGAACGGATTTTGTTGTGTCTATTAAGGAATTTCCTGGCTTTGGATTTAGTTTTACTATCTCAGCTATTGCATCTTTAATGGCAGTTGTATCAATGTCAAGCTTTTGTTCAATCTTCTTGTAGTGTTTTTTTTTGAACGATTCGAAGCATTTTTCTAAAATAACTTCAGCTGTTTTAGTTGAAATTGTTTTTTTCTTTTTTCTTA
>JAYNHP010000041.1:0-2484 GCA_038108155.1 Flavobacteriales bacterium
AGAAACAATGGAAATTTAAATATATAATTTGGAGGAGTAAGAGGTTTAGAATATGCTCCTAATTGAACAGTGTAAAAAACTTCTTGAAACTCAGACGAGTCTGAAATACTAGATGTTCTAAGTCTTGGATCTAAGTAGGTGATATTAGACATAAATTGCTCTGGGTCAGATGGGTTGGTAAGAGCAATAAATTTTTGAATTTTATCATTTATTATTTTTATTGAGTCCAGTTTTCTTATCGAATCGAGATTAATCTTCTTAATTCTATTTTTTAAGATTTGTTTAATATTTGTGTCAATTTGAATTGTATCATTTAGAGCCTCTTTAGAGTTTTCAAAAATAAAATCATCCTCCTTATCTACAATAAAATTTACTGAGTCTAGCCCTTTGTTAGAGTCTAATTTATTTTGAAAAAGGTTTTCTTCATTGTTAGATAGAGTTTCAATTGCATCATCACTTGAACTATCATTCTCATGGTAAAAATCCTCAGTAATTGAGTCCAGTTTTCTTATCGAATCGAGATTAATCTTCTTAATTCTATTTTTTAAGATTTGTTTAATATTTGTGTCAATTTGAATTGTATCATTTAGAGCCTCTTTAGAGTTTTCAAAAATAAAATCATCCTCCTTATCTACAATAAAATTTACTGAGTCTAGCCCTTTGTTAGAGTCTAATTTATTTTGAAAAAGGTTTTCTTCATTGTTAGATAGAGTTTTAATTGTATCATCACTTAAACTATCATTCTCATGGTAAAAATCCTCAGTATTTGTAGATTTATATCGTAAACTAGAATCATAATTTACTAAAGCTGGAGTGACAATAAGACTATCTAATTCTACATCATTTATCAGATCAAATTTATCTTGAGTCTGTATATTATCATTATTTTTTATCCCAAAAGACACTATAAAAACATCAGGATTACCATCATTAATTAGTAAATTCTTCATATTTAAAGCGCTTGAATAGTTTTTGTATTTTCCTACAAAATATTTAATCAAATCATTACCCTTATAAAACATTAAAGGATATTTTGTAATTGGGTTTTTGGAGTCAATCATTTTTTTGAAAACACCAATTTGAACAGAAAAATATGGTAGTGAAAGTTTACTAGAGTCTATCAAGCTAAATATTTCTACATTAGGATTATCTTCCTTAATGTCATTAATATTCTGAGAAAACAGAGTTAAATTTGGAAAAATTAAAATTAAAATTATGAGCCAGAATTTCAAAATTTAAAAATTATAATATTTTGTTAATTTAAGAAAGATAACTCTTTTTAAAAATAAATGGCTATCATTTAAAAGGAAACACAAGTCTACATGGGCTAAGGATGGGCAATTAATCAATAACAATTGATTTAAATTAATAGATTAAAATTATTTTTTAAAATTGGTATCTGTCTTACAGAAAGTAGGTTAATTTAGGTGAATTCACCTATTATTAGGATATAAATTTACTGTAAGAGGAGCAAATTAAAACATATTTAAAAAACATTTATTACATTAAATTAAAGGAACTTTGATGAAATATTATATAATATTTTCCTTATTAGTATTTAGCCTACAGGGGTTTTCAAGAATAACTCCCCCTAATATTAGTATAGATGAAATTTTCATTAAGCTAAAAGAGTTTAATGATCCTACAATTACAAGGAATTTTAAAGGTGATTTTTTTAAAAACCTAAGATTTCAAAACGATTCAGTAGCATATTTTAATCCAAATGGCACTCTTCATTTGTTCAAAATAAAATTTAAAAGTAATACTGTTAGTGTAGAGAAACTAAGTAAGGGTATTTACCACGGAAGTACATTCAATAGATATTTCTTCAATAATGAAAATAAACTTTATTCATTTGGAGGAGAAGGTCTTTGGGCTTCATGTTCAAAACTTTTAGAATTTAATAATAAAAATAGAGAGTGGTTTAAAATAGAAATTAAAAATTACCCTTTCAATGCAGGGAAAATAATATCCTCATGGTTAATAAATAACAAGTTAAACGTACTACTTACTCTAAATAGTAATAATAGATCTAAAAAATTCAATTTTTTATTTGGAGAAATTGACATGAATACCTTTTCATTCACAGAAATTGGTGGATTTATTTCAATGTACAGCCCCGATCTCTCATTTGGAAATAGGAATATTATTGGAGAATCTAACAGGTATATAGTTTATGAAAACAGTACTTTGGAAAAGTGCCACTACGGTATTTTTGATAAAAAATCTGGTGAAAGGCTCTTTACTAATTTATTAAAAGATATTCCTTGTGTTGATGGTATTTCTTATGTTTATTTAAAGGATAGTACACTTTTTTATAGAAATTCTAACAATGAATTATCCTCTATTGTAATTAATGAATCGAATATTTATGAAAGGTTTCCTATGAAAGAGATATACTACGATAGAATCTCAGAAAATAGAATTTATAAAATATCAGCATATGCAATTGTATTTATTATTTTATGTGGTTTAATTATTTTA
>JAYNHP010000041.1:2584-10162 GCA_038108155.1 Flavobacteriales bacterium
TATCTTTAGTAGATAGAATTAAAAGTTCCTAAAAATTGATTTACCAATAAAGAATCGTGAATTTCGATTGGGGTAAGTTCAAGTTCATCAAAAGGCTTTGCAGCTGTCGTATTTTGGTTCTGATTTTTCACTTTATAATCATAAGTACCATTTATTGTAGAATCTTCAAAGCTTACAGTTAAGACACCCCTGTCAGTGTTCCACTTTCCATACCAAGAAAGATTGCCTCTTGTATAGGAAATATCACCATCAAATACAAAGAAAATCGAAGCAGTAATTTCTGCTCCGCTTACTTGTTCTATTTGAACAGTAGTCCACTCTCCTTGAAGTCTCGAGTCATGAGGTTTTCTTCTGCAAACTATAAGACAACAAAGGATAAACAAAATTAATAATCCTCTATACATTTTTATTATAGTCATTAAATTATTCTTACTCCCATTACACAGACATCATCTATTTGTTCGTAATTATTTATCCAAGAAGAAAACTCTTCATCTAACATTACCAACTGTTCCTCCTCATTTTCTTTACTCATTTTTAAAAGCTGTTTCTTAAATTTAGCTGCCATATACTTTTTACCTTTTTGTCCTCCAAATTGATCTTGATAACCATCTGAATAAATATAAAGCATATCTCCTTTTTTAAGTTTTACTTTATGTTTGGTAAATGGTTTTTTATCCCCCAATAATAATCCGACAGGCTGATGGTCTCCCCTATAGGTTTTCAATTTTTCCTCACTGATGTGAATAAGAGAATTGTGAGCACCAGAAAACTCTACGATTTTATTTTTCATATTTAGTTTGCATAACGAAATATCCATTCCATCTTTTTGTGCACCTTCTTCTTCTTGATTTAAAGATTTGATTATCTGAGTCCTCATTTCAAATAATATTTTATCTGTATCCTTAATCCCTTTTTCTATAATAATTTCATTTAGTAAGGATGTCCCAATCATACTCATAAATGCACCTGGTACTCCATGTCCTGTACAGTCTGCAACTGTAAAAAAAATATTCTCCTGCTGGTCTTTATAAATCCAATAAAAGTCTCCTGAAACTACATCTTTAGGCTTGAAAAAAATAAAACTTTTGGGTAAAGTATCTTTTAAATAAACCGAAGAAGTCATCATGGCATCTTGAATTCTTTTGGCATAGTTGATGCTATCGGTAATCTCATGTTGCTTTTCTTCAATTACTAGCTTTTGCTTTTTAGTAGTATTGAGCTGCTTATAAACAAGTCCTAAAAATCCAATTACTAATATTATTCCTACAAAAAGTACTCCCTCAATAATCTTTTGGGTTTTAATTTCTTCTTCTTTGGCTTTAGTTTCTGCTTGTTGTACCAAAATTTCATCTAAATGTTTTAAACTATCCAATTGCTTTTTCGTTTCATATTCTTGATTATACTTAATCTTTACTACTTCTTGATCTGCACTAAGCTTTTCTAAGGTATCCTTTAACTCATTATATAATTCATAATTTTTTAAAGCCTTTGTTGAATTTTTGAGCTTTTTAAATAGATTATATTTAAAAAAATAAAGTGAAAGATCTCCCTTATCTCCGTTTAACTCGTTAGTTAGTTTTAGCGCTTTATTTACCATTTTTAATGATTTTTCATATTTCTTTTCATCAAATAAAACTTCGGCTAAAAGACTAAAGTACGCTGCTTGACCTTTCAGATTATTTTTCTCAACATCTAAATTGTATGCTTTATTTAAAAATATTTTAGCAGAATCTATTTGATTTTCAGAAATTAAGTGAGAAGCCATTCTTCTGTAAAGGCCAGATAAATCATAAGATTCAGAATGTTTTTGGGAAAGATTGATAGCTTCTTTTAAAAAATATAAGCCAGAATCGGGTTTTTGTAAAATAAAAGATTCATAGCTTAAATTATTTAATGTAACAATTTCAAGGGAGGTATCTTTTACTAAATTAAATAGGTTATGGTTTTTTGTATATGTATTAAAAGCTTTTTGGTTCTCGTTGGCAGAGCTATAAATTGTTCCTAAATTATTGTTTTCAATTGTTATACCTCTTAAATCATTAATTTCTTGGTATAACTTTAATGATTCTTGATAAAGCTCAAGAGCTTCTTTCACTCTACCTGATTCTGAAAAAATAACTCCTTTAATATTTATAGCTCGAGCTATTTTTGAAGTAATTTTCTTTTTTTTTGCTAATTCTAGAGATTTTTCACAGTAAAATAGTGCTGTATCAATATTGTAATTTCTCAAAAGCCATATTGCTTTATTTAAAGCTTCTAATCTTAAAGTATCATTAATTCCACTATCACGCCATACATTTAAATAATTTTTTATTTCATTTCCCTCTTTAGCTTCAAGTTGTGCAGATAAACTAAAGTTTACTGAAAAAAATAAACAAAAAATAAAGTAAGATATTTTATTTAAACTCATATTCTATACTTTTCTAACACTCATAACACAAACATTATATATTTATTCATAATCTTTTTTCCATGAAGAAATCTCTCATCCAAAATAGCTAATTGTTTGTATTGAACAATTACAACCTATTATTGTTGTAAATAATAAAACAAAAATATTTTTCATCTACATGAATTTAAGTAATAATTTGAAAAAACTGTTTTAATTAAGTATTTACTTTAAATAGCAACAAATTAAATTCTAAAAATTCTTTTTTTTTGATTTTTTTAATGTTTTTTGGTCAAAAATGATAAATTTTCGTTGTTTTTAGTCGTTTTTTTAATTTTTTGTTGAAAACTGCTACATAAATTTAATTTAAATAATTCCTTAAAAAATCATAAAATTTAGAGGAATAAATTAATAAATTATAGTTTTATAAGTGAAAATAAATGAAAAGCAAAGAAGGATTTATATTTAAAAAATTTGAGGCAGAAAGTCAATCTACTTTTGATAGGCTTTTTGATGTTTTCAAAGAACTAATTACACATACATCGGGAGATTTTGACGAGGCTATAAACTGGCTAAAAGAATTGGATAAAGAGTATAATCTTACCAATGAAGATTATAGCATTGAAGATTTTATAGAAGAACTTAAAGAAAAAGGGTACGTTAA
This sequence comes from Flavobacteriales bacterium, assembly GCA_038108155.1. Lineage (GTDB taxonomy): Bacteria > Bacteroidota > Bacteroidia > Flavobacteriales_D > Parvicellaceae > MED-G20. Next base: position 5,641 of record JAYNHP010000041.1, read on the forward strand.
AGAAGAAATTGACGTGAATGGCAACGGAAATATTTCTTTAACGGCCAAAACAGAGCAAGCATTACGTCAACAAGCATTAAATCAAATATTTGGAAAAATCAAAAAAAATGGAATTGGCAATCATAAAAGCAACAAAAAGGGCCAAGGAGACGAACACACTGGTGACTTCAGGGCTTTTCAGTTTGGAGATTCCATAGAAAAAATTTCGGTAACTGAATCTTTGAAAAATGCCCATATAAACCATGGAATTAATGATTTTAAACTAAGTGAAAATGACTTAGTAATTGAAGAATCTTACCACAAAAGTCAGATGAGTACAGTGTTAATGGTCGACATTAGCCATAGCATGATATTATATGGTGAAGATAGAATTACACCTGCAAAAAAAGTAGCAATGGCTTTATCTGAATTTATAAAAACTAGGTATCCAAAAGACAGTATTGATATATTGGTCTTTGGTAACGATGCTTGGCCCATTGCAATTAAAGATCTTCCGTATTTGAAGGTTGGTCCCTATCACACCAATACTGTTGCTGGCTTAAGTTTAGCGATGGATATGCTTAGAAGAAAAAGAAACACCAATAAACAAATTTTTATGATTACAGATGGTAAACCAAGCTGTATAAGACTTAAAGATGGGAGGTACTATAAAAATAGTAATGGTCTAGATCCTTATATAACAAATCAGTGTTATGCAATGGCTCAGCAAGCAAGAAGACTACATATTCCAATTACTACTTTTATGATTGCCCAAGATCCATATCTAATGGAATTTGTCAAAAAATTTACTGAAGCCAATAAGGGGAAGGCTTTCTTTACTGGTCTACAAAATCTTGGGGAGATGATTTTTGAAGATTACGAGACTAATAGAAAAAAAAGAATAAAATAAAAAATGGATTATCAAAAAATTAAAACATTAGCAGACCTTAAAAAAGCTAAATACAAACAAAGAAGCATTAAGGATGAATTAAGAGAAAACCTAATTTATAATATTAAAAATAAAATCAATGTTTTTCAAGGTATTCATGGCTACGAAAAAAGTGTTATTCCAGAACTAGAACGCGCCATACTTTCTAGACACAATATTAATCTTCTTGGCCTAAGAGGACAAGCAAAGACAAGAATCGCACGTTTAATGGTAAATCTATTAGATGAATATATTCCCTACATAGAAGGTTCAGAAATTTATGATGACCCAATCGCTCCTATATCTAGAGCATCTAAAGAGCTAACCAAAAAGTTGGGCGATGATACTCCAATTTCATGGCTACATCGTTCTGAAAGATTTGCAGAAAAATTAGCTACGCCTGATGTTACAGTAGCAGATTTAATAGGAGATATTGATCCTATAAAAGCTGCTAATCTAAAGCTAAGCTATGCAGATGACCGAGTAATTCATTATGGTATGATACCAAGAGCAAATAGATGCATTTTTGTTATCAATGAATTACCAGATTTACAAGCTAGAATACAAGTTTCATTATTCAATATTCTTCAAGAAGGGGATGTTCAAATTAGAGGATTTAAACTAAGGCTAGAGTTAGATATGCAATTTATTTTTACAGCCAATCCAGAAGATTATACCAACAGAGGTAGTATTGTAACTCCTCTAAAAGATAGAATAGGATCTCAGATTCTTACCCATTATCCAAAGGATATTGAAACAGCAAAAAAAATAACTAACCAGGAAATCAAAGCAACTTTAAGTCAAAAAGAAAATATTTATCTTCCTGCCTTAGCCGCAGACTTACTGGAAGAGATTAGTTTTGAAGCTAGACAGAGTGAGTATATAGACGAAAAAAGTGGAGTTAGTGCTAGATTAAGTATTTCTGCTTTAGAAAATCTTTTAAGCAGTGCTGAACAGCGTTTACTTAGAAATAACGAATCTAAAACCACAGTAAGATTATCAGACTTTTCAAGTATTATTCCAGCAATTACAGGAAAAGTAGAACTTGTTTACGAAGGAGAACAAGAAGGTGCTGAATTTGTAGCAAATAAATTAATTGACAGCGCTATTAAAACTCTTTTTGAAAAGAATTTTCCTAAAATTGAAAAGTTGGAAAAACAAGGAGCCAATACGCCATATGATGACTTAGTAACTTGGTTTTTCAATGAGTCAAAATTTGAAATACTAAATGGAATTTCTGAAAAAGAATACCAAAAGAAACTTCTTTCGATTGAGCCTTTAAATAAACTTTTAAAAGAGTACCAACCGGAGGCTTTGAAAGAGGATATATATTTTTTAAATGAGTTTATTCTTTGGGGATTGGTTGAGTTCAAGAAACTAAGTAAAGTTGAATACTCGGAAGGAATTGAAATTCAAGATCCTTATGGAGACTATATAAAAAATATATAAATTGGGGGATTGTTGAAATTTTGAATAAAAATAGTCTTCCAGAAAAAATTAAATCTAATTTCCAGTTTTCTTTTACAAAAGAACAAGAGAGAATAGTTCAAGAAGTTTCTGAATTTGTCAATTCGATAAGTACTCGTAATATATTCTTACTTAAAGGATATGCTGGCACAGGAAAAACAAGTTTAATTTCGTCGTTGGTCAATAGTCTTTCTTCTGTTGGAAAGAAGTCATCTCTCCTTGCTCCTACGGGAAGGGCGGCAAAGGTACTTTCTAAATATTCAAAAAAAAGTGCATCTACTATCCACAGGAAAATCTACTGGATCAATAGTAACAAAAGTGGTAATACCTATATTAAGTTAAAAGAAAATACCCATTCCAATACCATTTTTATTGTAGATGAAGCATCTATGATTCCAGAATCTTCCGACAAAGGGTTTGGAAACAGATCACTATTAGATGATTTAATTGAATATGTATATGACGGGATAGGATGCAAGCTTATTTTAATCGGTGACACAGCCCAATTGCCACCAGTAAATTTAGACATAAGTCCTGCTCTTAGTGAATCCTATTTAAATGAAAATTATTCTAAAGAAATTCTCTCCTTTAGTTTGAGTGAAGTTGTTAGACAAGAAAAGTCCTCTGCTATCTTATTGAATGCAACAAATATTAGACGCCAAATTTCAAACTCTATTTTTAAAATCCCAAAGTTCCAACTTAGTGAAGATGTTATTAGAATAGACTCTGGCGATGAACTGCAAGAATGTCTTGAGTCCAATTATAATAAAGGAGGCGTCCCTAACACCATTGTTCTATGTAGGTCAAATAAAAGAGCAAATATTTACAACCAACAAATTCGATCAAGAATCAGATATTTGGAGGAGGAGATATCTACTGGAGATTTATTAATGGTAGTAAGAAATAACTACTTCTGGCTAGGAGATAAAAACTCCTCACAGTTAATTGCCAACGGAGACATTATTGAGGTTCTTAGTGTTAATAAAATTTTCACCAAATATGGTTTTAATTTTGCTGATGTCACTATTAGGCTAATTGATTTTTTGGAAGAAAAAGAAGTAGATGTACTAGTAATGTTAGATACTATTAACCTAGAGACCTCATCTTTAAGTTATGAGGAATACCAAAAACTCTATCATGAGATTGGCAAGGAATACCAAGGAGATAGAAAGAAGATAAAGGAAGATAAATTTTTAAATGCTTTACAGGTGAAGTTTTCTTATGCTATTACTTGTCATAAATCTCAAGGCGGGCAATGGGAAAATGTTTTTGTAGACCTTGGATATTTTAAAAATGAAATGTTAGACCTTGGATATTTAAGATGGTTATATACTGCTATAACAAGAGCTTCTAAAAAACTATTCCTAATAAATTTTAAAAACGATTTTTTTTAGATTGACAAGAAAGTTGGAAATAAATAGTTCTATAAATAAATTGAATAAAGAAAAATGGGATTCAAGATTTGGAAATACCAGTCCATTTTTGAAAACGAATTTTTTAAAAATTTTTGAAAAACATACCAAGATAAATAGTGTTATTCCCATGTATATAACAACCAAGAATGGAAATATTTATGGTCATTTAATTAAAATTAATGGTAGCAAAATAGCCAATTACTTGACCAATAATAGAAAGATTAGATTTGAAAAAGTTCTTTTGAAAAAAATTAACTTTCAATTTTTCTGTTTTGGAAATACTTATCTATCTAATATCTCATCTTGTAACTTTGAAAATGAGGGGATTTCAGAACTAGAACTAGAAACTATTTTTAGCACACTCAAAGAAAAGTATAAAGTGAAATTTTTCTTGCTCCCAGATTATTTCTTAAAAAATATAAGCTATAAGAAGGGAAAAAAGACGAAACTATCTCCTTATTTTGAGATAGATCCAGATATGGTTATAGAATTAAATGAGCAGTGGAATTCTTTTGAAGATTATAAGGTGGATGTTAGTTCTAAGTATAAAAAAAGAATTAGAAAAGTATATAATCAAAGTAAGAATCTAGTGGTTAAAAAGATAGAAAAGAAAGACATAAAATCAATAGTCCCAAAACTACAAGCACTTTACAATAATGTGCATAATAAATCGTCTTTTTCAGGACCTGCTTTAAATATTAGTTGTTACGAAGATTTATATAATTATTCTATT
>JAYNHP010000041.1:10262-15880 GCA_038108155.1 Flavobacteriales bacterium
TAGAATCAAAAAGCGCAGTATATATTGATAATAAAATTTTAAGATTTATGCTATATCCAATTATAAAAAATCTTTCTCCAAAAAAATGGAGACAAAGAAATCCTTTTAAAAATAAAGATTGAAAAATATTGAAATCTCAGAATACAATTCCAAATACGACCAGTCGTTCTACGAATTAAACAAAAGTTGGATTGAGGAATTTTGGGTATTAGAAGAGTCTGATGTAAAAGACTTACTAAGGCTCTGTTGAAGCAATTATTCTTCAGATTTTTGTCTTTGAAATAAAATCCTAAATAGTAGTTCGTGAGAACCACCTGAATAAGAACTTAGATTTGAGGTTGTAAAGTCATAAGAGTATCCGAAAGAAATATAGTTTTTATAGGTATATCCAAATAACATAGAAAAAGCATCCCCGCTTCTGTAAGAAAATCCTGCCCATGCAGATTCTTTCCAAGTAACTTTCGAGCCTAGCTCAATTTGCATTGGGACATTAGATACATATCTTAATAATAAATAGGGATCAGCTACTAAATCGTAAGGCAAAATAAAATCATATCCACCGTGAATAAAGTAATGATCTTCTAATTTATTTCCTGGACTAGGATCTTGAATATCATTAAATTTTATTTTATTCTGAAGTAAGTTTGGGGCTGCACCTCCAGCATGCCACTTATCCCCATAAAATAAAAACCCAAATTTAGCATCTGGCATTATAGAACGCATTACTGCCCCTGTGGTTGCAGGATCACCTGGTTCTGTAAAAGTTAGTTGGTGACCATCAATTTTCCATTCTATAAGTCCAGCACTTAAAGAAAGGGAAACCTTTATTTGTTCGTTTATATTGGTGTGGTATGCATAGGATGCCTGAAAACCAGTTCTCCTAGTTGGCCCTACATTGTCAGTATATAAAAATGCACCAATCCCGTTTTTTAGATCATTAGTTGGACCATTAATACTTAATGTATAAGTTCTTGGATAATCCTGTAATCCTACCCATTGGTACCTATGATTAGATGTTACACTATACAAATGATCCATTCCTGCAAAAGCTGGATTCTGTGTGTATTTGTTCATAAAAAACTGAGAATAGACAGGAATTTGCTGTGCTACAAAAACTTCTGAGTTAATCGTAAAAAACCCAAGCAAAATAATAATATGTTTTGAAAGTATTTTCATTATCGAATTATTGTTATTGGACCAGTTATATTATTTTTTTGACCATCAAATCCGTCGTATTCAATAATAAAATAATAAGTGCCAACTGGTATTGGTTGGCTATTATTTCCATTCCCCATCCAGTTATCTCCTCCTACTTGATCTCTGTCGTAAACTAAAGAACCCCATCTATTGTAAACTCTTACAGTAACATTTGTAAACTGCTCAGGGATTTCAATAATCCAACTATCATTTATACCATCGCCGTTAGGTGAAAATGCAGAAGGTACAACAACATCAGGTATTAAGTTTACATTTATTGTATCGCTATTTACACAACCATTAGAATCGGTTACAAAAACTATATAAATCTCACTGGAATTGACTTCTATTTCTGGATTCTCATTTATAGAATCAACTTCAGAATAAAAGTTAGTAAGAGGTGTCCAAATATAAGTTGAATTGAGTGGGCCTGTTGGATTTCCACCTAGATCAAATGATGACCCTAATGCTAAATCTACATCATTACCTGCATCTACTGTTGGAAGAGGAGCAACCGTTACCTTAATTGAATCTTGTACAGTACAGGTTTGCTCCGACACAACAAATACAAAATTATAAATTGTAGTAGCTGAATCATTAAAAGTATAATTAAGAGTACTGTTAGAACTTACACCTGTTCCTAACAAATTCCAAGATATTGATGGGTTGTTAGCTCCTGATGAAGTTCCTGTTAGGGATAAGCTATCTCCAAAGCAAACCAATGTGTCCTCTGGTCCAGCATTTGCAATAATTTCCAACCCAGGTAGTAATATTACTGTGTCATTTGCAGTACAACCATTGGTATCCGTAACTAAGACATAATAAGTGCCTGAAAATAAACTATCTATATCTTGGTTAGTAGATGAAAAAGTCCCTGACATATCTGACCAATTAAAGCTATATGGGCTTGTTCCGCCAGTTACATTTAGATTTATACTAGCATCATTGGAAGAACTACAATATGGGTTAATAACACTTGATGTGTCTACTACAAAAGTATCTGGCTCAAATACAATTACACTATCTAAAATTGAGCAAAGATTTTGATCTGTTACTGTCACTTGGTAAGTACCAGCTGCTATATTGGAAGCTGTATCTGTAGTCTGACCATCGCTCCATAAGTACGTATAAATTCCATTTCCTCCAGAAACTGCAACATATGCTGATCCATTAGTAGAGCCATTACAAAGCACGCTATCTTGTGAGGTAGTATCTACTGATAATGGTGCTGGCTCTAGTACTGTTATGCTTGTATCAACCGAACAAAACATCTGATCGGTTATTGTCACTTGGTAGGTGCCAGCTATTAAGTTGGAAGCTGTATCTGTATCTTGACCATCACTCCATAAGAATGTATAGCTTCCATTTCCTCCAGAAACTGCAACAAATGCTGCTCCATCATTGTCCGCACTACAGCTTACACTGTCTTGAGCAGTAGTGTCTACTACTAACAAATTAGGTTCTAATACTGTTGCATTAGTATCGATAAAACATCCATTTTCATCTGTTAGTCTAACAGTGTAAAAACCAGCCGCTAAAGCAATAGCAGTGTCAGTGGTCTGGTTAACTGCAGATGCGTCCCATAAATAAGAAATAAGTCCTGTTCCACCAGTTGCCCCAACATAAGCTGACCCATCATTTACTCCAAAACATGAGACGCTATCTTGAGTTATAGTATCAACCACTATTTGGTCTGGCTCTAATACTGTTGTGTCTCGAGTTGCTATACATCCATTTTGGTCTGTTACAGTAACTGTGTAATTACCAACAGGAAGTCCGATAGCTGGGTTAGTGGTCTGTATCGGAGTTGTATTCCAACTGTATGTATTAATTCCATTTCCGCCAGTTATGGAGTTGGCGGTTGCAGTTCCATCTGAAGCTCCATTACAAGTGACACTATCCATACTCATAGAACCTATAACTAATAATGTTGGCTCGAGTACAGTTATATCTGCACTATCCTTACATCCATTAAAATCTGTTACTACTACTCTGTAAGTGTTTGCTAACAGGTTAAAGGCTGTATCTGTTGTCTGTGCACCAGCAAAAAAGTCCCACTGAGGACTAAATGGAGCTGTTCCACCAGTTACTTCGACATATGCTTTTCCATCATTTGCTCCAAAACAAGAAACACTGTCTTGTCCTGGTACTATAGATAATGTAATAGGTTCTTCAACAGTTACTGTAGTGTCGTTGAAACAGCCTTTCACGTCTGTTACAGTAACAGTATAGTTACCTGCACCTAAATTATAAGCAGTATCGGTCGTCTGATTTGCCGCCAAGGCATCCCATAAATATGTATAATTACCATTAGCACCTGTGGCAACTACAGAGGCAGAACCATCAAAAAGACCATTACAGGAAACTGAATCAAAAGAGCTCGTTATAAAAATAGCTCCTGGATCAAATACAGTGTCAGAGTGAATTGTTATACAGCCATTTGTAGAGTCAGTAACATAAGCTATATAAATTCCTGCAGATAAAGTTGTTAAAGTATCATTGTCTGGTCCATCAGGGTCTCCAGCTCCAATTAGACCATCTATATCCCAATCAACTCCATACGAAGTTCCTGATAATCCACTTACAGATAAATATATTTCTCCGTCAGAATCGTCCTTACAGGTTATATTAATTGTCGAATCAGTTACAATTGGTGAATTTACATTACTTATTGTAATTATTTTATTATTGGTACACGAACTATCATCTGTAACTGTAATTTGGTAAGTCCCTGCGCCAATTCCTGTTAATGAAGCATTTGTTCCTACTGCTAATGCTCCAGTTGTCAAATTATCCCAATTGTAAATATAATCAGTTGTAATAGTTCCCCCTAAAACATTAGTAATTATACTTCCATCTAATGAATTACATGATGGAGAAACAAGAGAGTCTGAAATTGAAATAGAATCTGGTTGCTGAACGGTAATTGAATCATTTATTATTTTACAATTATTTGAGTCAATTACATTTAGAACATAAACACCAGCATTTAAATTAGAAATATTTTGAGAAGAAGAACTGAAACCATTTACACCAGACCACGAATAATTATATGGTGCTGATCCGTTATTAACGATAATGTCTATAGATCCCGATAGATCAGAAAAACAGGTAAGATCTTTAACAACAGTGTCTATCGACAGTGGGCTATCAGGCTCTGATATTCTTAAACTATCAACAATAGTGTTACATGTATTTCCATCAGTGACTGTTATTGAATAAAGACCAGTATCAAGATTTAGCGCATTTGGGGTATTGCCAGGTGATGTAAATCCAGCTGGACCATTCCAAGAATAGCTAATTGGAGCAATACCATTAACTGTAATATAAATAGCACCTGTTGTGTCTCCAAAACATCTTATGTCAACGATACTGTCTGTAACAACTGGTCCTCCAATGTCTGGAACTACAATGTCTAAAGAATCAGTACATAAATTATCGTCTGTCACAAAAACTGTATAAGTGCTTGCAGAGACTCCCAATAATGAGTTAGTGTTATTACTTAAGTTGAGCCCTGAATCATCTTCCCAAGAATAAAAATATCCATTAGGGATTGAAACTGATCCTCCTGAAGCAAATACGTATGCATTTCCATCTGAGTTTCCACAATTAGCACTATCTGCGTTACTGGTTAAAGAAATTCCTATTGGCTGAAAAACTTCTACAACAGTATCGCTTGTACAAAGTCTAAAATTATCTGTAACCACAACATTGTAAACCCCTGCTAAAAGATTAATTACAGTACTACTATCTTGAGACAAATTATTTCCAAGAGAATCTGTCCATGAGTAATTATACGCAGAGCCTGTTCCGCCAGAAATATTTCCAACAAATGCACTTCCGTCGGCTAATCCATAACAAGAAACGCTGTCTTGAGAAATACTGTCAATAGTTATAGCATTTGGTTGTAGAACTACAATAGTTGTATCGAGAGTACATAAATTAAAATCCGTAACAGTAGCGGTATAACTTCCTGCTGAAAGATTAAATGCTGTATCAGTGTTAACTCCACCAGCAGATAAATCCCATTGTACATTGTAAGGAGACGAGCCTCCAGAAAAATTTCCAATAAATCCTAAACCATCTGACAAACCGTTACAACTAACACTGTCTTGTCCTGCAAAACCAATAACCAAGGCATCATTTTGAAATACCGTTACAGACGTGTCCTTGAAACATCCCTTCTGATCCGTAATCGTCACATTATACGTCCCAGCTGTTAAATTACTAGCTGTAGAAGTAGTCTGTCCATCACTCCACAAATAACTATATATCCCATTTCCTCCAGCACCTAATATACTTGCAGATCCGTCAAATAAACCATTACAACTTACACTATCCTGAAAAGCTGTGTCTATTACTAATAAAAGTGGCTCTAATACTGTCACAGACGTGTCCTTGAAACATCCCTTCTGATCCGT